>JAAXHB010000481.1 GCA_012271125.1 Actinomycetota bacterium
CACTTCAGTTGGTTTCAAGCGCTCGATAGTCTGAAGCTCGCAAAACGACTGAGTGAGGCACGGCTGACCTACCGACCTAAAGAACCTTTGAATATCTGCATTCAAGTCAACATAAATGAGGAACCTCAGAAGTCCGGCGTCCTGCCAGAGCAGGTAGGTGAACTGCTATCCCAAATCAGCGGTTTCGAAGGTTTGATTCCTCGTGGGGTGATGGCGATTCCGGCTGCCAGCCCGGACATCCAAGACCGCAAGACGTCATTTATGAAACTTCGAACTCTCTTCGACGATCAGGCTGCCTCAATGAACGATCTTTGGGATACCGTTTCGGTCGGCATGTCCGATGATTACAAAGAAGCGATTGAATGCGGGGCGACCATGGTCCGACTTGGAACCAGCTTGTTCGGGCCGAGGGCACCAAAGTGATCAAACTCACCTTCATCGGCGGTGGCAATATGGGTTACGCGATTGCCGGTGGCGTCCTGAACAGTAATCTCGATATAGAAATGGCCGTCGCCGACCCAATCGCTACCCAACGGCAGCGATTCGAGGATCTAGGAATCACAACCTTTACCGATAACATGCAAGCGATGACTGGTGCAGACGTCGTGCTTTTCGCCGTCAAGCCACAGATCATGTCGCAAGTTGTTACCGAAGTTGGCGAATCGGTTGCTGAGCAACTAGTCATCTCGATTGCTGCCGGCACCTCGCTGGTAGAAATTGCGGGTCTGTTGCCGACAAACACCGCCGTGATTCGGTGCATGCCAAACACTCCGGCTCTCATCGGGAAAGGCATGTCTGGTCTCATCGCAAACTCTCACGCCACCGTGGAACAACGCAATCTCGCATCCCAGATATTCAGTGTTTGTGGAGCTGTCGAATGGTTTCAATCCGATGATGATTTGGACATTGTCACCGCCCTGTCTGGAAGTGGTCCTGCTTATTTCTTTTACCTCATCGAACACTTGGTCCTGGCCGGCGAGGAACTCGGTTTCACTCGAAAAGTCGCCCTTAAGCTAGCTTCCCAGACTGCACTGGGCGCTAGCATGATGGCTAAAGCGCCAGGATCTGATCCTTCGCAACTACGCGTCAACCGAACTTCACCCGGCGGAACTACGGCCGCTGCCCTAAGTCATATGGAAGACGCCGCCGTCGGTGACGAAGTCCGCAAAGCCGTAAAGGC
>JAAXHB010000482.1 GCA_012271125.1 Actinomycetota bacterium
GTACCTGACTCTACCGTAACGATTACGCCGTCCACGAACGACAACGCAATTGCCACAGTATCGGGCTCGCTGACATTTGGTACCAGCAACTGGAATTCGCCACAAAACGTGACAGTTTCAGGCGTTGCCGACAGCGTGGTTGGTAGCCGATCAACCACTATTTCGCACTCTATTTCCGACGGCGGATACGACGATGCCGCAGTTGCCGAAGTCACCGTCAATGTCTCTGATGATGATGCTGCTACCACCGTAACACCCAACAACATTACCGTTGGCGAGAATAGTCAAACGGTCTCTTACACGGTCGTTCTAGGTCTCCTGCCGACTGGAGAAGTTACGGTGACCCCCAGCAGTAGCGATACGGCCAGAGCTACTGTCAGTGAGGCGGTTACATTCACGACTGCGGATTGGAGGACGCCTAAAACGATCTCGGTCACGGGTGTCAATGACGATGACTTTGGTGATCGTGCCGCAACAATCTCCCACACGATTTCCGGTGGCGCCTATGACACTGCATCGGTCGAAGCCGTCTCGGTAACGGTCGACGACGATGACGCCACCGTCACCGTCGCCCCGGTCAGTGTCAGTGTTGCAGAAGCAGGTGGCACAGTTACGTACGCCATCAAGCTTGATGCGCAACCGGAATCGAATGTAACGATTACGCCAAGAAGCAGCGATTCGAATATCGCAACGGTTTCGGGGCTCCTAACTTTCACCCGTGGCAATTTCGCAACCAATCAGACGGTTACGGTAACGGGTGTTCCAGACGCCATCGTAGGGGATCGTAACGCCACCATTTCACACATGATTTCAGGGGGTGGGTTCGGTACAGCAAACGTTGCCAATGTCAGCGTCACCGTGCCGGACGACGATGCCAGTGTGACGGTCAACCCAGCTTCTTTAACCGTCTCTGAAAACGATACAGAGACTTATACGGTAGTTCTGGATACTGTTCCAACAGGTGCTGTCCAGATAACACCCGCTAGCGGTGATACCTCCATGGTGACGTACGCCCTTCCTGGCAGTGCGACGTTCATGACTTTCACTACCGGGAATTGGGATAGTCCTCAAACGGTCACCGTATCAGGTGTCAATGACAATGCCTTCGGGGATCGTGATACCTCTATCT
>JAAXHB010000107.1 GCA_012271125.1 Actinomycetota bacterium
TCCGACTGACTTGTGCCCCACCAAAGGAACGATTCGCTAACAACCCGCCGTATTCCCGAGCAAAGGGGACGCCTTGCGCAGCGCATTGATCGATGATGTTGACCGACACCTGCGCCAGCCGATAAACGTTCGCCTCCCGTGAGCGATAGTCCCCCCCCTTGACCGTGTCAAAAAACAACCGATAAACGGAGCCCCCATCATTGGGGTATTTCTGGGCAGGGTTGACCCCGCCCTGTGGGGCAATGGAATGCGCCCGCCGAGGCGAATCATGAAACGTAAACGCCTCCACGTCATAGCCCAACTCACCCAATGACGCTGCCGCCGACGCCCCCGCCAGCCCCGTACCAACGACGATGATCTTGAAGCGCCGCTTATTAGCTGGATTAACGAGCTTGACGGAGAACTTGTGATTGTCCCACTTGTCGGCTATGTCCCCAGCCGGTACCTTCGCATCAAGTTTCATGAAATCAGCCCGGCTTGCACCATCACAGGAAAACTCAAGTTCCCCACACAAATCAACGACGACACCCCAACCGCAAACCCCCGACGCAGCTTCGCGAACCGCGGATTATTCACCCCCAGACTTTGAAACATCGACCATGCCCCGTGATGAATGTGCACCGCCAAGGCCACATTGGCCACGATGTAAATCACCGCCACCGGAATCGACGACATTGACTCCACCACATTGTGATACACGTCCCCACGCACATAGTTATCACCCAACCACCAACCCCAGGTCAGATCAGCCAAATGAAATAACACATACAGCCCGATGATCGGCCCCGTCCAGCGCATCGTGCGACTCGCATAAGATGCCGCCACAAAGTCCTGCCCGCCGGCATAACGCTTTTGCCCGCTAACCCATCTCGCTTTTGGACTCGAGCGGCGACTCATTTCCTTGAGCGTGTAGGCGCTGTGTATATGGAGCACAAACATGGCGATCAGCCCGAGGCGCATTGCCCACAAGATGAAAGTCCTTGGCACCAGATGCCCACCTAAGTCCCGCAACGCCTCGGCGTACTCATTGATCTGTCTCGGCCCCTCATAAAGGTGCAGATTCCCAACCATATGAACGATGACAAAGCCAAGCAGCCCGATGCCGGTTATCGCCATCACGTATTTCTTGCCAACGGCTGTGCGGTACAGCCCCAAAATCACCGCCTCACGCTACCCCCCTCCGATATTCCCAAACAAAGCCCGTTAGTTTGAGCGGTTGTGAGAAGGCAGAAGGTGGCAAGCGAGAGGCCGGCGACGGTAGGGAAGTTGCGTGCTAGTGGCTGGGTTTCAAAACCAGTGCGAACCGAACTCCGAAACAACGCCATCAACCGTCTTAAAAACAACGACTCGATCATCAACGACGTCCTCGGCTTTGACCAAACAGTCCTGCCACAGTTAGCTAACGCACTAGTCGCCGGCCACGACATCATCTTTTTAGGGGAACGCGGTCAAGCAAAGACTCGAATAATCCGCGCATTGACGAGCTTGCTCGACGAATGGCTTCCAATAATCGCCGGCTCAGAAATCAACGACGACCCTTTCAACCCCATCTCAGCACATGCCAAAGCTCAAATCAATAAACACGGCGATCAAACGCCGATCACCTGGATTCACCGCGATGACCGTTTCGGCGAAAAGCTCGCCACCCCCGACACTTCCATCGCCGACTTAATCGGCGAAGTCGACCCGATCAAGGTCGCCGAAGGCCGCTATCTCGCCGATGAACTCACCTTGCACTACGGATTAGTGCCCCGAACCAACCGTGGCATTTTCGCCATTAACGAGCTTCCCGACTTGGCAGAGCGCATCCAGGTCGGTCTGCTTAACGTCCTTGAAGAACGCGACGTGCAAATCCGCGGCCACAAAGTCCGCCTGCCGCTTGACGTGATGCTTGTCGCTTCGGCAAATCCTGAGGACTACACCAACCGCGGCCGGATAATCACCCCGCTCAAGGATCGCTTCGGCGCTCAAATTCGTACTCACTACCCGCCTGACATTGCTACAGAAGCTCAAATCATCCTCAACGAATCCAACACCCATTTTGATGACGACAACGACATCTCCATCACCGTTCCGTCATTTATGACAGAAGTCATCGCCGCTATCAGCCAGTCAGCCCGGTCTAACCCCGACGTTTCACAACGTTCGGGTGTTTCGGTTCGTGTGAGCATTACTAATCACGAAACAATGATCGCCAACGCCATAACCCGTGCCTTGCGTTACGGCTACACCCACACCGCCCCGCGTATTTGCGACCTAAGCGCATTGATGTCGTCCACTGCCGGAAAGATTGAGCTTGACACTTTCGACGAAGACCGTGAACCGCAAATCCTGCAGCAGATAATTAACGACGGCATTCTCGCCATCTTCCAAGCCCGTGTCCCCGCCGACACCTGTGACCCGCTAATCGACGCATTCAACAAAGGTCTCACAATCGAAGTCGGCGAAGACCTCCCTGATGACGCCTACGAAAATCTCCTCGAAACCAACCCAACCCTCAAACCCCCCGTAAGCGCATTGCTCACCAACACCCCCCCAGATCCACCCACAATCGCGTCGGCACTCGAACTAACCCTCGAATCTTTGTATCTGCAACAACAGATAAATAAGAACGGCACCTTCCGCAGAACATTTACCAAGGACAGGTAGTAGCAGAGGCGGGGCGGAAGGTGCCGGCGTCGAACACAACCTGGTCACCGACCTTGGTCACAAAAAGCGTCTCCCCGTCAGAGTCCCACATATGAACATCAAGCCGCTGCCCTGGGAGCACCGGCGCCTTGAACCGTCCGCCCATAGTCCCAAATTGTGCCGGATCCCCGTCACATAAAGAATGCAACAGTGCCCGACCAGTCACACCAAAAGTGCAAAGCCCGTGAAGTATCGGAATATCAAAACCGGCTAGAGCAGAGAACTTGGGATCAGAGTGCAACGGATTACGGTCGCCGTTTAGCCGATACAGCAGAGCTTGGTCGCTGCGAGTATCAAATCCCATGACCCGATCCGGTTCGCGATCAGGTAGTTCCCAAGTGTTGGCGGGTCCACGGTCGCCGCCCCAACCCCCTTCACCACCAATAAACAAACCTGCGCGTGACGTCCACAGCGGATTGCCGTCAGCGTCACGCACACGGGACTCGATCACCACCAATGCAGCCTTGATCTTGTCGTAAATGGCAACCACCCGAGTGTGCCCAAATCCAGTCCCGGCGGCAGGCAGCTCACCGTAAAGCTCGATGGTCTGATCCCCGTGCAGCAGTTTGGCGAGGTCGTAGCTGCCAAAATCGGGCAT
>JAAXHB010000108.1 GCA_012271125.1 Actinomycetota bacterium
CCCGCCGCGCTGGCGAGGCTTGCCTGATGGCGGCCTTGAAGGTGTCATTGAGTAACCAGAGCCACTGCGTGAGCTGTGACGCCCACCGCTGCGCCAGTGCCCTCGGTGCTTTTCCCTGTCACTGTGACAGGAGCACCGACAGCTTCGCTCAATATTTGTGACATTTTCTCGCGCATCGGGGCAATTCGAGGAGCGTCTAGGACAACCGTGACGGATGCGTTGACGGGAGACCAGCCAACAGATTCGACGGCTTGCGTGGCTTGGCTTAGGAGCTCGAGACTGTTTGCGTCTTTGAATACAGGATCGGTGTCGGGGAACATTTGTCCGATGTCTGGCAAGTTGGCGGCAGCAAGCAAAGCGTCGGTTACAGCGTGAGCGATGACGTCGGCGTCTGAATGTCCAGCGAGGCCTCGTTCGCTTTCAAATGTGACCCCACCGAGGATGAGTTTGCGGGATGGGTCGTCGCTAAAAGCGTGAGAGTCATAGCCGTGCCCTATACGAATGCCGGCATGTGCTGGGGCTAGTTGTGCGTTCAAGAAGCGCAAGTCTGACTGGTGGGTCACCTTGGTGCCTAAGCGGTCACCGTCGACCATGGTGATCTTGTAGCCGAGACGTTCTACGAGGGTGGCGTCGTCGGTGGCGTCGTCCGAGCTGGCATGAGCTTCACGGATGATGTTGGCTCGAAAGCCCTGCGGGGTTTGCACGGCAACGAGTGTGCTGCGGTCGACAGTGCTGTCTTGGATGATGCCGTCATGGGCAGTGGCTTTGTCAATGGTGGCTTCTTGAGGGTGTCGGTGCCTGAGCGTGTCGGGAATATCGACGATGGGGACGACGGCATCGGCACCGTCTTTTAACGCATTAATGACACGTTCGTAGGTGTCTGGTGTTGCCAAGGGGCGGGCAGCGTCGTGGATCAAGATCAGCTCGACGTCGTCGCCGATGACGGCTAGGGCGTTGCGGACCGAGTCGGAGCGCAGCACTCCCCCGTCAATGATTTGAATATTCGTGGCGTCGAAGCCAACAACATCACGCATGTCGGGAGCAATCGTGACCACTACCCCGTCGCTGACGCCTGTAGCCGTTGTTACCGCCCAATCAAGGACGCTTTGCTTTGCTCCGTTGGGGTCGCCAAGTTGTTGGAATTGCTTGGGCAACTCTTCGGGTGTACCAAAGCGGTGACCAGCACCCGCGGCGAGGATAACAGTCCAAATTTTTGGAGTCCGAACGTTTTGTGTCATACCCCTGTGCTTAACTCAAAGTCGTTGCAAGTGGCAGCGTCAAAGTCGTCTCAAAAGGTGGCGCAAAAATCGGACTAGTAACAGAGTTGGGAGGTCCAAATGGAACCTTAGCTACAAAAACCGCAAATGTAAATTCGGTCACAAGTACCAATCTACGAAGCTCATAAGGCCTAGAAACTGGCAGAATATGCGCACATGGCTACAAAGGCTTCTGCTCGCAAAACCGCTGGCAAGGCTTCCGGCAAGACAGCTGCGGCTAAAGCCGGTAGCGGCACAGCTGCCGACCGGACTAGTCCAGAGGCGCTTACCGAGACATTGCGAGCCATTGACTGGTTTTCGCCGCTGTGTGACGATTCGCTGGCTGAGATCGTTGCCGTTTCAGAGGTGCGGGAGCTGGAGCGCAACAATGTGCTCTTTGTCGAAGGGGACACGCCAAGCCATGTTTACATAGTGCTGGCCGGGCAGGTTGCGATCTCGAATGCTTCCGCAGACGGGCGCGAGTCGGTGTTGGCGTTGCTGTCGGCTGGTGAAGTGTTTGGCGAGATGGGTTTCTTGGACGGTCTTGGACGCTCGGCGCAGGCGCGCACGGTAGAGCCGTCGACGATTTTTGCGATTCCGTTTGGACCACTGCGCAAGATTTATGAGAAGAACCCTGAAGTTGTGTGGAGCGCGGCGCGTTTGATTGCGCGACGGCTGCGGTTGATGGATCAGCTGCTTGCCGATGCTGCGTTTTTGGATGTGATGGGGCGTACCGCCAAGAAGCTGCTTGAACTCGCCGACGGTGCCGACGAGTTTGAGCTGCGCATCACCCAGGAGGACCTAGCTGGGATGGTCGGGGCTAGCCGTGAGCGGGTCAACAAGGCGATCTCGACCTTTGTGAAGCTGGGTTGGATAACTCAAAACAATCGGCGTTACACGATCAAAGACCGCAAGCACCTGGAGATTCGCGCTAGCTAACCGTTGGACTGGCGGGTGGGCTAGTGCCGGCGGAGTGCCAGCATTGGCTTCCTCTAGGGGTCGTCGATCTTTTTGAGTATGTCTAGGGCTGCTTGCGCGATGACGGTGCCGGGTTCAAACATGGCGAGCACACCTTTGGCTAGTAGCTCCTTGGCGTCTTCATTTGGGATGACTCCGCCGACAACGATTGGGATGTCACCTCGGGACTGATTGGCGAGCTCTTGTTGTAGTTCGGGAACAAGGGTCATGTGGGCTGCTGCGAGTGAAGAGATGCCGACTAGGTGAGCATCGGCTTCGACTGCTTGGCGTGCGACCTCGGCAGGGGTTGCGAACAAGGGGCCTAGCTCGACTTCAAAGCCAAGGTCAGCAAATGCAGTGGCGATGACTCGTTGACCGCGGTCATGGCCGTCTTGTCCCATTTTGGCAACGATCATCCTGGGGCGGCGGCCGTGGCGGGCATCAAAGTCAGCTGTGGCCGCGCGGGCTGTTGCCACGAGTTCGTTATGGGAGCGGTCGCTGCCAGAGGCGTCGCTGCCGGAAGCGTCGTTGCCGGAAGCGTCGTTGCCGGCGGTTTCAGTCGTTGTTTGAGCGTAGACGCCTCGGGTGATGTTGGTTTNNTGTTGGTCTGAGGAGTGTGTCGGCCGAACACCTTCTCTAGTGCATCGCTAATTTCACCAACGGTGGCACCGGCTCTTGCGGCGGTTATTGAATGCTCCAAAAGGTTCTGTTTGGGGTCTGCAGCTGCGGTCGTTAGCTGCTCAAGAGCTTGTTGAACGGTGTTGCTGTCACGGGTTGCTCGCAGTTCGTCAAGTCGCGCAATTTGACGTTGGCGAACCTCAGCATTGTCAATACGTCTGACTTCGACACCTTTACTGCTTGCTCCCCCGCCGTCAGCACCATCATCAACCCCATCGTCATCAACCCCATCGTCGTCACCTAACTCCCCGGACGAGGTGTGGGCGTTGACACCGATGATGTTTTGAGCACCTGAGTCAATTCGTGCCTGGGTGCGTGCCGCGGCTTCCTCGATGCGCATTTTGGGTAGGCCAGCTGAAATCGCTGCGGCCATGCCGCCGAGGTCTTCGATCTCGCCGATGTGTGCCATGGCTTTGGTGGCAAGCTCGGCAGTGAGGCCTTCGATGTAGTGGCTGCCACCCCAGGGGTCGACGGTTTGGGTGATGCCTGAGTGTTGTTGTAGGTAGGTCTGGGTTTGGCGGGCAACACGTGCGGCTTCATCAGATGGCAGGGCGAGCGCCTCGTCAAAAGAGTTGGTGTGAAGCGACTGGGTTCCGCCATGTGTCGCAGCTGTTGCCTCGATGAAGGTTCGCATGATGTTGTTGTGCGGGTCTTGGGCGGTGAGGCTCCAACCGCTGGTCTGGCAGTGCGCTCGCAGGCGCATCGAGTTTGGATCAGATGGGTTGAACTGGTTTATGAGTCGTGCCCAGAGCAGCCGAGCGGCTCGGAGTTTGGCGATTTCGGAGAAAAAGTTCATGCCTACGCACCAGAAGAAACTAAGACGCGGAGCAAAGTCGTCGATGTTGAGGCCACTGTTGAGTGCTGCTCGGACGTATTCAATGCCATCGGCGAGGGTGTAGGCGAGTTCAAGGTCGAGGGTGGCACCGGCTTCTTGCATGTGATAGCCCGAGATTGAGATTGGGTTGAAGCGGGGCATGTGGGCGCTGGCGTAGCCGATGATGTCGGACACGATGCGCATCGATGGCTCCGGTGGGTAGATGAAGGTGTTGCGAACCATGAACTCTTTGAGGATGTCGTTTTGGATGGTTCCGGCTAGGTCGGCTTGGGCGACGCCTTGTTCTTCGGCGGCGGTGATGTAAAGGGCAAGGATTGGCAAGACGGCACCGTTCATGGTCATGGAGACGGTCATTTCATCGAGCGGGATGCCATCGAAGAGGATGCGCATGTCGGCGATGGAGTCGATGGCGACTCCTGCCATGCCGACGTCGCCAGCTACGCGGGGGTTGTCTGAGTCATAGCCACGATGGGTGGGCAAGTCAAAAGCGACCGATAGACCTTTTTGGCCTTCGGCAAGGCCTTGACGGTAGAAGTCGTTGGATTCTTCAGCAGTTGAGAAACCTGCATATTGGCGAATCGTCCATGACTGATCCACATACATGGTCGGGTACGGGCCGCGGACATATGGGGGGACACCTGGGAGGGTGTTTAGGTGATCGATTTCGAGTGATGTAGAGCTTTCGGTATAGGCAGGAGTGTCAGGCATTAGCGGGTTTGGAGCAGTGCGAGAAGTCGGGGTGCCCATAGGTCATAGGTGCTTTTGCGGATGGCGTCGATGTTGGTGTCGACACTGTCGTCGTTGTCGTCATTATCTCTGGCATCAGTGCTGCAGTCGACGTTGTCGTCAGCAGCGTCGTCAGCATCGTTCAAACCACGAACTGCCATCACCGTATGAATCAATCGCGAACGCAGACCGGCCTTGATGCCGTTGCGCAGTTCGGTTTCGCTGATCTTACAGTCCCAATCGATGAGAATTCGGTGATATTCGGCGATGATGTCGTTGGCAGCGTCGGTTTGGTCGGGTTCGAGGCTGGTGCCGAGCAGCGTGGCGACGTCCCAACCGGGGTGGCCAAGGGCGGGCATTTCCCAGTCGACAAGAGCGGGGGGCTGGGATTGGGACGCCGAGTAGATGAAGTTCTCTGCGCGGGGGTCGCCGTGGACGAGGGTGTAGTGCTGGTTGACGATTTCGACGTCGGTGACGGTGCTGGAGGCGGCGAGCAGCACGGTGACGGTGTCGTTGTGAGTCCACCAGTCGGCCCAGCGCTCACGGGCGAGGTCAAAGGTGCGCAGGCGCAGCTCGTTGGCGAGGCGATGCGGGGTGTGGGTGAAGAGGTGGCCGGTGGCGGGGTGGTTTTTGAGGGTGTCCTTGTGGTTCCAGTAGGCACCGTGGAGGTGTGCGAGGGTGTCGAGGCCGACTCGGATTAGGTCAGGTGAGGGTGGTTTGGCGGCGTGGTATAGGGCGGCGTCGGCGCTGAGGTCTTCGAGCAGCAGGGCGTAGCGGCGCTCGGTTGGTTTCGGGGGTTTGTTGGGGTCGTGTGTGAAGGTGAGCTGGAGGCGGGCGGGTAGGTATTCGGCGAGGTGGGGCTTGTGGCGGTGTTCTTTGGAGCGGCCGGGGTCGAGGGAGCTGCCATAGTGGGCGGGGATGCGGATGGGGGCGATGTGGGCGAGGTCTGTGTAGAAGGCAATTTCGCGGGCGTAGGCGTCGTGGGCTTCCATTGCGCCTTTGACATGGTCATTTTGGGACGGGAACTTGGCGATGGCTGAGTCCGGGCCGGCTTTGGGTGGGTGATATGCGAGGTGGATTTTGGAGAGCTCGCCGACGGCTTGGGCTTCGGACAGGTCAAGCCGCTCGGCAACGAACGACACGACCTGGGTCGGCGCGGTGATTGTGCCTGACTCTGTGAGGGCAGTGGTAAGCCATTCGGTTGTGAGTTGTCCGGCGTGAGCTGGGACAAAGGCTCGTTCTTTGCGGAATAGTCCCA
Organism: Actinomycetota bacterium; assembly: GCA_012271125.1. Taxonomy (GTDB): domain Bacteria; phylum Actinomycetota; class Acidimicrobiia; order Acidimicrobiales; family Aldehydirespiratoraceae; genus JAAXHB01. Next base: position 5,711 of record JAAXHB010000108.1, read on the forward strand.
TTTGGCGAGTTCAGGCCTAGTTGATTCAGACTTAGCTGACGAGGTTGTTTATGTCGATGGTTGCCATTATGAGGAGCAGCACCATTACGCCGCCGTTGATGATGGTGACGGCCCACTTGTAGCGATGGTCAGCACGCCAAAACCGCCAGATGCTCCAGATGTTGAAGGCAATAGCGATTGCGCCGAGGCTTAGACCGACGCCTGCGCCGAATCCGCCGGCTATGCCGATGGCTGGCAGGACCCACGGGAATATGACGTAGGTAAGCGTGCAGCGAATACCGGACACGACCATCGCCACGCTGAAAATGCGTTCGCTGGTCTTTGGGGTGTCTGTTAATTGCACGCTTACCACTGTTTGAGATCTAGGTGTAGTTGGCGTATTTGTCGAGGTAGCGGGTGGGTTGGCGCAAGGCGTCCTTGCGGAAGGGGTCACCGAGTTCCTTGGTGCACATTGCTTCGATAACAGTGGTGCGTCCGTCGTTCATTTGAGCGTCGATGGCTTTGGTGAGAGCCGGGCCAATTTCGTCCAAATCATTGATACGAACACCGTCGGCACCCATGGCTTGAGCGATCTCGGACCAGTTTTCACCGCCGTCTAGTTCGCCCGCCACGAAACGTTGTCCATAGAAGTCGACCTGGTTTTTCTTTTCGGCACCCCATTGGCGGTTGTGAAAAACGACAGCAGTGACGGGAATGTTGTGGCGCACCGCGGTCATGACCTCGACCATGCTCATCGCCCAGGCACCGTCGCCGGCATAGGCAACAGCGGGACGATCCGAGGCGGCTTTTTTGGCACCGATGATCGTGGGCAGTGCATAGCCGCAGTTGCCCCAACTCATGGCGGCAAAAAGCGAGCGCGGCTCCTCGAAACGCAGGTAGCTGTTGGCAACAGAGTTGATGTTGCCGATGTCGGTTGAGACCATGACACGAGCGGGCATTGCCTTTTCAAGCTCGCGCAGGATTTGTCGTGGGTGTAGCCAATCTTCGGGCTCGGCTGCGGCTTGTTTGATCATGTCGATACTGAAGTCGTCGGTTTCGAAAGTCCAGTCGTCTAGCTCGGTTTCCCAATCGGTTTTGGTTTCTGCAATTTCTTTGGCACGGTCGGTCTTGTTGGAGTCGCATTTGAGGTGTCGTTGATTAAGACGGTCGAGCAGAGCTGTTGCCGCTGCGCCAGCGTCGCCGCAGATGGCAACGTCAATCGGTTTGACAAGGCCGAGCATTTTTGAGTCGGCGTCGACTTGGATGATCTTGGCATTCGTGGGCCAGTACTCCATGTCGTATTGGGGCAGGGTGCCGAAGGGTCCGAGACGGGTTCCAAGGGCAAGCACCACGTCGGCTTTTTGTATGAGCCGCATCGCTGCTTTGGAGCCTTGGTAGCCGAGCGGCCCGCACCAGAGCGGATGCGAAGCGGGGAAGGAGTCGTTGTGTAGATAGCTGTTGACCACCGGACAGCCGAGGCGTTCGGCAAGGGCGATGGCTTGGGGCATGGCGTTGCCCATTACGACACCTCCGCCTGAGATCATCACCGGGAACTTGGCCTTTTCGAGCAGTCCGGCGGCAGCGTTGAGCGTGGTATCGCCGCCGGGGCCTCTGTCTAGGTGGCGTGGGGCGCTGATGGTGACGTCAATTTCACCATAGAAGAGATCTCGGGGGATGTTGAGCTGGGTCGGGCCGATTTCGGAAAGGGCACGGTTGAAGCAGCGGGCGGTGATTTCGGCCATGCGGTGTTCGTTGTTGACGTGGCCTTGGTATTTGGTGAATTCCTGGAACATCGGCAGCTGGTTGGCTTCCTGGAACCCGCCGAGGCCGATGCCCATCGTGCCGGCTTCGGGGGTGATGATGACGACGGGGCTGTGGGCCCAGTAGGCGGCGGCCATGGCGGTGACGCAGTTGGAGATGCCTGGGCCGTTTTGGCCGATGACTACGCCGTGGCGTCCGCTGACTCGGGCGAAACCGTCGGCCATGTGCGCTGCGCCTTGTTCGTGAACGACAGGGACGAGCTCGATGCCGGCTGGTTCGAATATGTCCATGGCGTCCATGAAGGCGCTGCCCATGATGCCGAAGATGGTGTCGACGCCATGAGCGGCGAGAGTCTCGACGAAGGCTTCACTGGGGGTCATTCGAGTCATCGGGCGGTGTCCTTTGGTTTAGCGGTCGGCTGGTTGAGGTCGGTTTAGGGCTGGAGTTCCGACCGGCGAGTTGGCATGAAACGGCGTAGGCGAAGGCTATTGGAGACCACGAACAGCGATGACAGCGCCATGGCTGCGGCGGCTGCCATTGGGTTGAGCACGCCGGTGGCGGCGAGGGGTATAGCGGCGACGTTGTAGGCGAATGCCCAAAAGAGGTTGCCCTTGATGGTGCTTAGGGTGCGTCGGGCTAGGCAGATGACGTCTGGGACAGCGCGAAGGTCACTGCCGACGATTGTGAGGTCTGAGGACTCGATGGCAACGTCGGTGCCTGTATCAAGGGCGATGCCGATGTCGGCGGTGGTTAAGGCGATTGCGTCGTTGATGCCGTCGCCGACCATCGCCACACGCTGACCTTGAGCCTGCAGTTCTTGGATTTTGGAGGCTTTCTCGTCTGGCTTGACCTCTGCCATGACAAAGACCCCCCTGCCCTCCGCACCACTCATCTCCCCTCTAGTTCTGCCTCCGCCCTCTTCTCTCTCCGCAGTCGGCTTGATTCCAATCTGCTTGGCAATGTTGTTGGCTGTTTCCTGGTTGTCTCCGGTAAGCAAGCCAACACCCAACCCCATTGAGCGGAGCTCTTTCACTGCTAGATGAGCCTCTGGCTTGACCGTGTCGCCCAGTGCAATCACCGCTTCAGCTTTGCCGCTTCTTCCAGCCAGGACAGTCGTGTGCCCTTGAGCGGCGGCACAGCTAGCAGCACTGGTTATTTCTGGCGGTACTACATCAAATAGTTCAGGGCGTCCGGCGCTGATGTTGATGCCGCAGATTGTTGCGGTGACTCCTAGCCCCGGGTGGTTCTCAAACCCCTCTATGTTTTTTAGTCTTTCATTACTTATTGTTTGGTCAGCTACGGATGCTTCTGGTGCCATGAGCTGGGTTTCGTTCCAGTGTCGGACGATTGCTTCACCTATTGGATGACTGCTGCGCGACTCCGCCGCCGCTACAAGCTTCACCAACTCCTTGTCCACCTCTGCGCCTGCTGGTGCTGTCACCGACACCACGTCAAAGCGACCTTGTGTGAGAGTTCCGGTCTTGTCAAAGATCACCGTGTCGAGCCGGCGAGTGTCCTCTAGGACTTCAGCACCCTTGATGATCATGCCAAGCTGTGCTGCCCGGCCTGTCCCCACCATTACTCCAAGGGGGGTTGCTAGTCCCAGCGCACACGGGCAAGAGATGATTAGTACTGCTACGGCTGCTGTGAACGCCTCAGAAGCTGTTCCACCGATAGCAAACCAAACAACCAAAGTCACTAGGGCAAAAGCAATCACAGTGGGCACAAACTTGGCGGTGATGCGGTCTGCGAGCCGTTGAATAGGGGCTCTGCCACTTTGTGCTTCGTCTACCAACCTGATGATTTGAGCGAGTGTGGTATCTGTGCCCACCTGAGTGGCTTCTACTTCAAGTGTTCCGTTTAGGTTGACGGTCGCGCCGATGACGTTGTCGCCTATAGCAACACTTACCGGTGCTGACTCGCCAGTAATCATTGCCATGTCAACCCTGGATTCGCCAGTTACTACTTTGCCGTCGGTAGCAATTCGCTCGCCTGGCTTGACGATAAATCGATCACTGACAACAAGCTGCGCAGGTGTGATTTCAGTTCCATTGGTAAGTAAAACAGTTGATGCTTCAAGCTTGGCAAGAGATCGAATTGCATCACCAGAACGGCGGGTTGCTTTGGCTTCTAACCACTTACCCGTGAGCACAAAAGTGACAATTACTGCACCTGTTTCATAATACAAGTGTCCATCTTGAATGCCTGCGATCAAAATAATTGTTGACCAAACCCACGCGGCTACTGAGCCGATTGAGATAAGGGTGTCCATCGTTGGCGCGAGATGACGGGCTGCTTTTATGCCTGTTCGATGGAACTGCGACCCTGCACCGAACACTGCAATTGTGCCTCCGAGTAGTGCGATCATCGACGACACATTCCATTCAATTTCAGTTGATCGCAGCGAAGAAAACCTGAAACCCGATGACACTGAATCTGGAAGCATCGAAACTGTCATAACCGGAGCAGTTGCAACAATGGCGACAATTAGTCGCTTACGCAGCTCTGCAAGTCGACGTTCTTTAGTGTCGCCTGTGACTTTTTCTTGCGCAATGACGTCATATCCAGCTGAACGCACAAGCTCATTTAGGTGTTCATCGTCAAGGCCTTTATGTATGACAGTCGCTCGTCCCGTTGCAAAGTTGACCCGAACCTCTAGGACATTCTCATCTTGTTCTAATGCGTTGGTCACCCTCGCCGCGCATGCGCCACACGTCATGCCCTCAATCTGTAACTCCACCCGTACCCGCCCTGACAACCCAACGCCGACGACCGCACCCCCCACATTTGCTTCAGGGTCAACCGCTAGCTCAGTGGCGGTTTGGGTACCCATAACCCCTCAGCCTACGATTTGACAGAGGGGTGGAGGTTGGGTATCGTGTCGTTTCACGGGAGGTGCTTGCAACCTTTCATCGTGCGAATCTCTACAGAGATCGGCGTCTCTAAGAGATTGGCTTTAGACCACTACTGAAGTCACGCCAGCAAGCACCTCCCAACCCCTATCGGCTCGCACCCCAACCAAGCGCCATACCCAAGGCACATAGCAAGATTCGCTAAATGCCAAGCCAAACTCTGCTCGGCTAAGCGTGGGGATTGCCTAACAGCTATCTTCAAAATGATTTAGTCGCAAGTTGCTAGTCGAATCACATTACTGTAATATGCAGTCGGACTAGTGCCCTATGCCTTCAACGGCAACTAACACAAGTCCGGTTCAGACGCTCAGATCAACTTGGTAACAGGTTCCGCTTGCGATTGTCAGCGGACCCGCCACCTAGTCCAGAACGTCAAACACAACTTCTCTTCTCGCTGAAGATCGTTGATCTCCAGCCTTCAAAGACGCAACCCACAAGGAGGGGACATGACCGCAGAAATCGTCATCATGAACCGCAACGGTGTCGCCATGGCCGCCGACAGCGCCGGCACATTGGACACACCTGATGGGCCAAAGGTTGATAATCACACTAAGAAGTTGTTTTCGCTTTCAACTTCAGAACCAGTTGGAATCATGATCTACAACAACCTAAATCTTGCTGGAATACCATGGGAAGTCATAATTAAGTCATACCGAAAGTATTTAGGCGATCAAACATTTTCAAGTGTAGAAAAATATGCACACCACTTTTTTGACTTTATTGAAAGCAAGCGAATACCTTTTGAGCTACAAAAACAAGATGTACTCTATAAAGGTGACTTTTCTGGAGTGGTTTTTTCGGGTTTTGGAACATCTCAATACCTTCCCGTGACTTTAGGTTTTAAAGTGAACGGTATGGTGGCTGGGGAAGTAGTAAAATCCGAGACAGCAAACAAGCGCATCGAATCAGGGTCTGATGTAGCTATATGCCCTTTCGCTCAGCGAGAGATGGTAGACCAGTTCATAAATGGTATTCATCCAAGTTTGTTATCACTTGTAGATTCGACGCTTAACAGCGTTGTGCGGCAGCTTATTGAAGCTGTGTCCACATTTACGCCGTCTAATCCCTTATCCGAAATAGATGAAGCAAAAGTGTCAGAAATTGCAGGTTTATATAAGGCGCAGATTGATGAAGTTATAACCAAAAGACATGGGGCTCCAGTATTAGACGCAATACGGCCTTTACCAATTGAAGAGTTGGCAGCTGTTGCTGAAAACCTGGTGAACCTGACATCGCTCAAGCAACAAGTCACCAATGCAACAGCCACTGTCGGTGGCCCTATCGACGTCATGTTGATCTCAAAGGGCGATGGTATCGTCTGGACGAAACGCAAGCACTACTTTGATCCTCGCCTCAACTACCACTATCTGCGAAACTATTTTGGTAGCGTGCCTGGGGTGCAGCTACAAGGAGGAGAGCTTGAAAATGTCTGACACAATTATGGACGTACAGGAGAACCCTCTTGCGCCCTATCTCGGGGACCGCGACGGCACAGAGGGTTCCACTGGAGATCCTGAGCTGGATGCAATCGCTGAGCAGTTCGCCACGGACATAGCGGATGTTTTTCGTCAAGCACTCGAACGTGCTGCGAAGGAGCAACCTTCGCAGTAACACGAAGCGGGTGGGGTGTGTAGGAGTGTCGGGGAGCTGGGTGCTGTTATTTGGACTTCTACGATTTGACAGAGGGTAGGGAGTTGGGTAGGGGCTCGCCTTGCGGGAGGTTGCTTCGGGAGGTTGCTTAAGGCACACTAAGTCGTGTGTATCCCAGTGAGCATGGCCCGTAGGCGATAAAGCGGACAATATAGCAAACACCTTGTTCCTAGCAGCCTCCCGCACCTATCAGCTAGGGAAACACCCAAACATGGCTGCTAGCAGTATGCCGCCCAGCACTATCAACCAGCCGAGTGCTCACCTACGACCGGTGTTTGGTGACTCGGTGGGGAGTTACGTTGGGCATGAGGTGGGGCTGATTTGACTGGAGGTTGGGGGGTGGGTATTTTCTTGGTTGAGCGATTGTTGATTGCGCACTCGTTTGAGTCATTGCCGAGAGCGCCCGCACGGTAACTAGTAGCTACCGGGATGCTTGCGGAAAGGATTTACAGTCGCTCACCCAGTGGGACCTTCGGCTAGAGCTCACACGAGCAGAAGGTTCCCATTGGAACCCACTTAGCAGCCTGGCTGGGTGGTTTACGGTTTGACTGGGGGTGTGGGGGTGGGTTATGTTGCGGGGTGTGAGTTCGTGATTAGCTCACAAACAAGTAGTAGCCCTAGTTAGTCGCAATGAGGTAACTGGCAGCTGACAGTCATCAAGTTGCAATAACTAACAAGCGGGGTGAACGCATTGAGGCCCGGCTCACAGCTACTAGTGGGTCGGGTCTCTTTGGCACGAGACACCTCAAAGGTGGTATCCGGCATTGTTGGGTGACATCCGACGATGTTGCTACGACAATGGTCGCCACGACGATGGTTGCACTTGACCAGAGCAGTTGAGACTGGATTAGGTCGCGATGAGGGTCACCTGCTACGGTCAGGTTTGTGAGCGATTGCTGGTTGTATGCCTAATGACCATGGACTGAAGGCACCGCTGGGAGACTGGTAATCACACAGTCACCGAGTTGACTGCGGAAGTCGGTGGGCGATCAATCACACTGGGACCTTGGTTCGCGTTGCAAAGCGACCAAGGTCCCTTTTATTTGATGCCCACTTTCATCAAAGCTTGTGGGTTAGCCGCCGGAGGGTTGGGGGACGAAATAGACCTCGGCACCGTCTGGGACAGGTTCGTATTCGGGGTGGGCGATAAGAACGCCGTTGATGACGACGGCGGTGCCGGCAGCTAGGCGTTCGCCAAGCTCGGGGTAGCGGGTGGTGAGATCGGCGATGAGCGAAGAGACGGTAGAGCCGGTGGCTTCGAGTTCAGCGAATCCATCTGTATAGCGGCGCAAATCAGAGCCGAGGCGAACTGTCGCAGTCATAGGTGGTGGGGGGAGAAGTGAAGGTTAGGTGGGGTTTTCGTTGAGTGCGGCGAGGACAACAGGTGGAGACATTGGCAAGTGTCGCAGGCGGCAACCTGTAGCGGCGTAGATGGCGTTAGAAACGGCTGCCAGCGGAGGGACGATGGCGGTTTCGCCGACACCACGCACGCCATATGGATGCGCAGGGTTTGGGACTTCGACTATGACCGCGTCGATCATTGGCAAATCTGAAGCCACCGGCACTCGGTAATCCAAGAAGCTGGGGTTTTGTAGGACACCGTCGGAATACATGTATTCCTCGTTCAACGCCCAGCCAATGCCTTGGGCTGCACCACCTTGGATCTGACCCTCGACATAGCTGGGGTGAATCGCAGTGCCGGCGTCTTGGGACGCCGTGTAGCGCAGCACGGTCACCACACCAGTTTCGGGGTCGACCTCAACGTCACAGGCGTGAACACCAAATGACGGGCCGGCACCACGAGCTTCGAGCGAACCTGTCGTCGTCAGAGGTCCGCCGGTTTTTTTAGCGGCACGGGTGATTTTTGCCAACGGTAGTGGATCTTTTGCCTCGGCACCGTCTGAGGGGGAATGGACGGCTTGGCCATCCACCCAGTCGATGTCGTCAATGTCGACATCCATCATCTTGGCGGCACGAGCCTGCAGCTCGTCTTTCATTTTGCGACATGCATCCACGACCGCCATTCCGGTGGCGAAAGTGGCACGGGAGCCTTCGGTGATGTCGGTGAAACCAACCGCTTCGGTGTCGCCCACCACGGGGGTGATGTCGTGAGGGTCGATGCCGAGCTCTTCGGCTGCCATCAGCGCCATCGATGCACGGCTACCACCAATGTCGGGACTGCCGGTGACGACCGTGGCGGTGCCGTCCTCGTTCAAATTGACCGTGGCGCTTGAGGACTCGCCGATGTTGAACCAGTAACCGGCAGCTATGCCACGCCCTTGGTTAGGGCCAAGCTCGGCCGACATATTCGGATGATCACGCACGGCTTCAATGCACTCGTTGAAGCCGATGCGGGGGCGGGGCACGCCGCCCATTGTTGACGGGTAGCCCTCGTCGACGGCGTTGAGCATTCGCAGCTCGAACGGGTCGACACCGGTTTGTTCGGAGATTTCGTCCATGATGGACTCAACTGCGAACGCCGACATTGGAGCGCCGGGGGCACGGTAGGCAGCCGAGCGGGGTTCGTTGATGCAAACGTTGTACGACGCCACCTCAAAATTGGGAAACTTGTATGACTCGAACACGGTCATAGCACCCAGCAGCCCGCCTGAGGAGTCAAACGCCCCGCCGGAATACGCCATCCAAGCGTCGCCGGCAACAAGGGTGCCATCAGATTTGGCACCAATCTTGATCTTCATTTTTGTGCCATAGGTCGGGCCGGTTGCTACGAAAACCTCTTCACGAGTCATGACGATCTTGACAGGGCGGTTTGCCTTAGCAGACAGTGCAACGGCGAGCGGCTCTAAGTAGACGACGGTTTTGCCGCCGAAGCCGCCTCCGATTTCGGCGGGAATGACCTTGATGCGGGTTGTTTCCCAACCAAGCATTGCCGCAGTTTGGGAACGGACATTGAAATGACCTTGAGAGGAACACCAGATTGTGGTTCTGCCGTCTTCGGTGGTGTTGGCAACAGCACCATGAGGTTCGATGTAGCCCTGATGAACGGGTTTAGTGGTGAACTCACGCTCGATAACAATGTCGGCTTCGGCAAAACCGGCCTCTATGTCGCCGTTGGAAAGTTTGGTGACTGAGGTGATGTTGGACGGGTCCTGGACATCGGGATCGTGGGTGGTTGTGTGATCGTGCAGGGGTGGGATGTCTGGGTTGAGGGCGTCGTCGATGGTTAGAACCGGCGTCAGGAGTTCGTAGTCGACCTTGATAGCTGCGAGGGCTTCGGCGGCGGCGGCTGGGGAAGTGGCGGCGACGGCGGCAACGGGATGGCCGACATAGAAAACCTTGTCACGTGCCATGAGGTTCACGAGAAGGTCGTAGTTGCGCGTGCTGGGGTTAATTTCTGGAAAATCGGCGGCGGTGATGACGGCCTTAACGCCGGCGATGGCTTCGGCGGCGGAAGTGTCGATTGAGCAGATGCGGGCATGAGGATGCGGGGAACGCAGGACTTTGCCGACAAGTTGACCGGGGAGATTCATGTCAGCAGCGAAACGGGCTCTGCCGGTGACCTTGTCGAGCCCATCGTGGCGGACGGGGCGGGTGCCGACGTATTTATAAGTGGGGCGCTCTTCGGTGATTGTCACGAGTGGCTCCTGTGGGTTTTGGTGGTTAGGCGGCGGTGAGTTCGGCGGATTAGGCCGCAGATTGTTTGGCGGCAGAGCGGTCGGCGGCGTCTAGCACGGCACGAACGATCTTGTCATAGCCAGTGCAACGGCACAGATTGCCCGCCACGGCGTAACGAACTTCGGTTTCTGTGGGCTTGGGGTTGGAATCAAGTAGTGCTTTGGCGGCTACCAGAAAGCCCGGAGTGCAAACTCCGCATTGCAAGGCGGCACCCTCGAGGAAACATTGCTGGAGCGGATGGAGATCGTCGCCGTCTGCCAAACCCTCAACGGTGGTGACAGTGCGAGCTTCGGCTTCAGGGGCAAGCACAAGGCAGGCGCACACCAGGCGGTCGTCCAGGATTATCGAACAAGCACCGCAGTCGCCGGTACCGCAGCCTTCTTTGGCACCGGTTAGGCCGACCTCGTCACGCAGCGCATCGAGGAGTGACTGGTCATGGTCGCATAGGAACTCGGCCTCGTCGCCGTTGATGGTGCATGTGACATGTACTCGGCTCATATGGCTCCTTGCTTGATTAGGCGGTGGGCTGGATTAGGTGGTGGGCTTGATTAGGCGGTGGCTCGGGAGGCGGCGAGGGTGACGGCTCGGCGAGCGAGAACTCCGGCGACTTGGCGGCGGTATGCAATCGTGCCGCGCTTGTCGTCAATGGGGTTGGCGGCGACTGAGGCAGCTTCGGCGACTGCGGCGAGGACACTGGGGTCATCGGCGGATGAGCCGACTAGGGCTGACTCGGCATCTGTTACACGGACAACGGTTGGGGCGACGGCACCGATTGCCACGACAGCTTCAGTGATCTTGTCGTTGGAATCCAGCGTGATTCGGACTGCGGCGCCGACGACGGCGATGTCCATTTCGGTGCGTGGGATTAGTCGCAGGTAGGCATCGGAAGTGCGCTCTGGGGGGGTGTCGAGGATGAACTCGACGAGGAACTCGTCATCGGCGAGCGAAGTTGTGCCGGGACCGGTGACAACGTCGGCGACGTCAATAGTGCGTTCACCTGTTGAACCGGCGACAACGACTCGTGCAGCGTTGACGATCAAACTAGGTGGGGTGTCAGCTGCGGGGGAAGCGTTGGCGAGGTTGCCACCCCAGGAAGAGCGGTTCTGAATCTGGTCGGAGCCGATCAGGCCGCTGGCTTCAGCTAAGCCGGGGAAAGTTTTGGTGAAGTCAGTGTTGGCAGTGATGTCAGCGGTTGGGGTGGCGGCACCGATAGTCCAAGTGCCGGCGGTGTTGTCGATGTTTACAAGGCGGTCGATTCGCTTAAGGTCAACCATCACGCTCGGAGCGGGACGACCGGCTCGCATCTGCGGAATTAGGTCAGTGGCACCGGCAAATACACGAGCATTTGTGTCTGTGGCTAGTAGTGATTGCGCTTCATCAACAGTTGTTGGACACGCGTATTGCATTGAGTCAATCCTACGAAGGCAAACGCGAATTGAGGTAGGCGGAGGGCGGGAGTTGAGGGGCAGGGCGGGGGTAATCTTTGGGGTATGGGTGAGGCAAAAGTCGCTCATAAGACTGCGTTGGGGTATGAGCCGGTGGTGCCGCTTGAGGTGTCGCCGATTTTTGACTGGCCACCTAAACCGTTGGCGTCGCTACGGCATCTGACTAAGTCGATGACGTTGCCCTATGGCGTGGGGTTTATTGGGCTAGCGGTACTGGTTTGGAACTATTTCACGCCGGCGCTGGTACGCATGGAGACATTTGGGTGGTGGGTGCTTGAGATTTACTTGCGAAATGTGGTGCTATTGACAATTGTTGCGGGCGGGTTGCACCTGGTTTTGTATATGCGTCGCCGTCAAGATCAGCGCTTCAAATACATACCACGCTGGTCAAGCAAGAGTCGCAGCTTCTGGTGGAATAACCAGGTTCGTGACAATGTGTTTTGGAGTCTTGGCAGCGGGTGCGCCTTTTGGACGGCTTTTGAGTCTTTGACTTTTTGGCTGTATGCCAAGGAGTTCATCCCGCGGGTTGAGTGGAACTGGACGGGAGCTGGTGTTTACATCACGGCTATGTGTCTTGCGGTGCCGTTGTGGAGTGTTTTTCACTTTTATTTGATCCACCGGCTGCTACATACCCGTTGGCTGTATGACAATGCGCACTACTTGCATCATCGCAACGTCAATACGGGGCCCTGGAGTGGGATTTCAATGCATCCGCTCGAGCATTTGATCTATTTCACGCTGGTGATGCTCTACTGGTTTGTGCCGGTGCATCCTGTTGTTGTGATCTTAGGTGGGATTTTTCAGGGGTTGTACCCGCCGATTTCGCATTCCGGGTTCGAACGAGTTGAGTTGAGAGGTGACTCGGGGAAGACGGCACCGGCTGGTGACTATTTTCATCATTTGCATCATCGCTATTTCGAATGCAACTACGGGAACCGGCCAGTGCCTCTGGACAAGTTCTTTGGAACGCTGCATGACGGGACTCCTGAAGCGCACGCCGCAATGAAAGAACGCATGCGAGCCCGCCGAGGCAAGGCAGCCGTCTCCGCCGAACAGATGGAGACGGTGGCGACGAACTAGAAGGTGATGAGGCCGCGGATGTTTTTGTTGTCGCGCATGTCGGCGTAGCCCTGATTGACATCATCGAGGGTGTAGGTATTGGTGACCATGCCCTCGATGTCGAACATGCCGGCTTGATACAAGCCAAGCACCTGGGGGATTTCTGAGCGGGGGCTGCCGGAGCCGAAGACGGTGCCGCGCAGCTGCTTATCCATCATGGCGAACTCGAACAGGTTGAGCGTCACATCCATCTGCTCAAGCGGAGCGACGGCGGTCACGACGATTGTGCCGGCTTTGCGGGCGAGGAACTGGGCGGGGGCGATCATGTCGCCGTGCATGTCGCCGGGGGTGAGGATCACGCTGTCTGCCATTACGCCATGAGTGATGGTGCTGACTAGCGCTGTGGCTTCTTCCATTGACTCGGCGGTGTGGGTGGCACCGAAATCGATAGCGGCTTTGCGTTTTAGCTCGGCTGGGTCGACGGCGACAATGTTGGCAGCACCGGCGATGCGAGACGCTTGAATTGCGGCGGTGCCGAGGCCGCCGCAGCCGACAATAGCCACGGTGTCGCCGGGGCCGACTTCGGCACGGTTGATAGCGGAGCCGTAACCGGTGGTGACACCGCAAGATACGAGAGCGGCGACTGAGGCGGGGATTTCGGGCGCGACCTTGACGGCGGAATCCACGCTTAGCACCATGTATTCCGAAAATGTGCCGAGCTTGAGCATCGGGTTTAAGTCGTTGCCGGCG
>JAAXHB010000012.1 GCA_012271125.1 Actinomycetota bacterium
GCACGATGATGCTCGCCGACATGGGTGCCGACGTCATCCGAGTCGACCGCACCGCCACCGTCCCTAACCGGCCAAAGGACAAGCCACCCATCGATCCGCTGGGACGCGGCAGACGCTCTATCGCCATTGACCTCAAATCCCCTGATGGTGTGGAGCTAGTCCTCGACCTTGTCGCTAATGCCGACGTCCTGATCGAGGGTTTTCGCCCCGGCGTAATGGAACGCCTCGGACTTGGCCCCGACGACTGCGGTGCCCGTAACCCCAAGCTCGTCTACGGACGCATGACCGGATTCGGCCAGAGCGGGCCCTATGCGTCGATGGCAGGTCACGACATCAACTACATCGCCCTCGCCGGCGCGCTTTATCCCCTAGGCAGGCAAGGCGAAGCACCCGTGCCGCCACTCAATATTGTCGGCGACTTCGGCGGCGGCGGCATGTATCTCGCCTTTGGCGTGGTCTGTGCGGTGATGGAGGCACGAAGCTCCGGCAAGGGTCAAGTGGTTGACGCTGCCATGGTCGACGGTGCCGCCTCGCTCACCACGTTCTTATATGGCCTGCGAGCCGCCGGCGTCTGGAGCGACGAGCGAGGCACCAACCTCCTAGACACCGGAGCACCGTTCTACAACGTTTACGAAACCGCCGACGGGCAGCACATCACGCTGGGTTCCCTCGAGCCTCAGTTCTACGCCGAGTTGCGCCGCCGCCTCGGACTTAAAGACGCCAAATGGGACAACCAGCGTGACCAGACGAGCTGGCCGCAGCTGCGTGAAGAAATGGCAGAAATCGTCGCTACCAAGACCCGAGACGAATGGTGCGAACTGCTTGAAGGCACTGATGTCTGCTTCGCTCCCGTTTTGTCACCTGCTGAAGTTGCCGACCATCCCCACAACGCCGAGCGCGGCACTTTTGTCGACAACGCCGGGCTCACCCAACCTGCTCCTGCACCTCGTTTCAGCCGCACCGCCGGTCAAATCCAAGCACCTCCACCACATCCGGGCCAACACACCGACGAAGTGCTGACCGAACTAGGACTAACAGAGGAACAACGCCTCCAACACCGCCGCCAAGGAACCGTGGCATAGCCCACCGTTTCCTCTATGACACTTGACCTGCATAACTGGTTTTCCTGGTGGATGATCATCGCTAACGCCGTCGTCGGCATCTGGGCACTAGTAGCTCATCGTCGCGAGGGCTGGCGACACAAGAAAGCCCAAAAAGCCCTGTGGTGTTCGACAATATTTGCTCAAGCCAGCGTGTTCGCCCAAGCAATCCTCGGTACTTGGCTTATCGCTCGAGAAGGTCGCACCGCCCCAGACCTTCATGCCCTGTATGGATTTTCGGCGCTAGTGGCAGTTGGCATTGCCTACAGTTACCGACAACAGCTCCAACGGCACACCTATCTGCTGTATGGCATTACCGGCCTGTTCCTAATGGGACTCGGTATCCGCTCAATAATCCTCGATTAGGCGCAGGATTAAAGCGAACTTCTAAAACGCAAACCTAAAGTTCTGGCGTCCCCATATCCACTTCAGAACCCAGCCGCAGCCGGGTTGCACAACCCGAAGCGTCTAGCTCATATTGAACCCGTTGGCCTTGGCGCAGCATCCGAAACACTGAACCTTCCAACGCATCTGGTGCTAGGTCAACGTCTTGAAGATCGACCTCGCTCATGATTACGCCGTCTCCGCTGGTCGGGTCATAGCTCTTCACAACGCCTTGCACACCCTCAGGCTACCTTTCTTGCTACACCGATCCCATTAGCGTTTTCGCATTGACTGCTTTCGTATTGACTCTGCCCAATTCAAGAAGATTCTGGAGCGCTTTGCGACTGCGTTAGAGGCGCATCAGGAGCGCATCAACAACCTCAACGTGTACCCAGTTCCAGACGGCGACACCGGCACAAACATGATGCTCACCCTCCGCTCCATCACCACGCATGTAGATCCCCTCCAGGGACAAGAGGGTCTAGACGTAATTTGTACCGCCGCTGCCCAGGGGGCTCTCATGGGGGCGAGAGGAAATTCCGGGGTGATTCTCGCCCAGATAATGCGAGGCATTTGCTCCACCATTCGTGAAGCTCACGAAGCAGGCACCCTTATAGATGCCGAAGTGGTCTCCCAAGCTCTGACCGCTGCCAGTGACGGTGCCTACCAAGCAGTCGGCGACCCCGTAGAGGGCACAATCATCACCGTTATGCGCGAAGCTGCCACCGCAGCCGCAGACCTTGTGGCCTCCACCCCTTCCGCAGAACTCGCCGGCGTCTTCTCAGCCGCTGGTGACGCTGCCGATGCCGCCGTCGCCCGCACACCAGAGCAGCTAGACGTGCTCGCCCAAGCAGGCGTTGTCGACGCAGGCGCTTCAGGCCTAGCCCTCTTCTTTGACGCAGCACGCGAGGTGCTGACCGGAAGACCCGTTCCTGAACCTGAGTACCAACCTCCTCCCGCAGGCGTTGTCAGCAAAACACCAGCAGACGCTCCGGCTCAGACGCAAAGCTCAATAGCTGACCTGCGTTATGAGGTCATGTATTTCCTTGACACCGACGACGACAACATCGCCGACTTCAAAAAAGCCTGGGCAGAAATAGGCGACTCGATAGCAGTGGTCGGCGGTGACGGCACCTTCAACTGCCATATCCACACCGACCACATCGGCGAATCAATTGAAGCGGGCATAGCTATAGGTCGCCCGTATCAGATTCGGGTTACCGACCTCCTTGAAGAAGCTGCCGAACACGCAGAATCTGCCTTCGTTACCGCAGAACTCGGCATCACCACCCCGCCAACCACCACTCCCGCAACCTTCGCTCCTGTCGACGTCACCGAACCCGATACCTGCGCCGTTGTAGCCATTGCCGCAGGTGCCGGCGTAATCGAACTGCTTGAGTCTCAAGGTGCTCGTGTTGTCGAAGGCGGTCAGTCGATGAACCCGTCGGTGGCAGACCTACTAGAAGCCATCAACTCAGTCCCAGCCGGCAACGTCGTCATCTTGCCAAACAACAAAAACATCATCGCCGTCGCAGAACAAGCCGCTAAAGCCAGCACCGTCCGCAGTGTCGCAGTGGTGCCTACAACCAACGTCGTTCAAGCCATTGCATTGCTGGTCAATTTCAACCCAGCCAATAACGCCGAGGTAAACGCCACCACCTTGACATCAGGATTTGGGACTACGGGATTTGGGACTACAGGATTTGGGACTACGGGATTTGGGACTACAGGATTTGGGACTACGGGACTTGGCAACGTCACCTACGGCGAGGTCACCCATGCTGTGCGTGGCTCAGACACCCCAGCCGGTCCCGCCAAAGTTGGCGATTGGCTCGGCATCTCCGCCGCCGGCATCGAAATCGTTGCCTCTTCACCGCTTGAAGCGACAACAAAGCTGCTCCAAACCTTGATTACCGACGACCATGAGCTACTGACCTTGATCGCCGGTGAAGGTGCCGACGAAACAGAGCAGATAACCGAGTGGCTCAAGTCCGAACACCCAGAGCTAGAAGTCGAACCACACCAGGGCGGCCAACCCCACTACCGGTACTTTCTTGGTTTGGAGTAACCCGTTCTCGTCCTAGCCCTCACCTAACCTGCCGCTAATGCCTGCAGGCGACCCGCCGCTCACGTTCCGAGACCTCGACGGGATCGATGTCGAACGCATCCGTGCCGCCGCCCCCAAAGCCATGAACGCACTGCGGCGCAGCGACATCAACAGCATCTGCGACCTGCTACAGCACTACCCCCGTCGCTACCTCGACCTAACCCAACGCATGGACGTCGCCAGCCTCCTGCCCGAAGAAGACGCCTACATCGCCGGGGAAATCTTCGACATTCACAAGCGCCGCACCCAGCGAGGCATGGCAATGGTCACCATGACTATTGTCGACGACACCGGCGCGGTCAAGCTCATCTTTTTCAACCAGCCCTGGATCGCCGACAACCATCAGCGCGGCGAAGCCGTCATCGTCTACGGACGCATCAAAACACACCGCGGCGAATTGCAAATGAACAACCCCACCATCGACAAATGGGGCACACGCACCGGACGAGTTGTGCCCATCTACCCACAGTCAGAAAAGGCCGGTCTCAAAACCCTCGACGTCGATAAATTCATGGCAAAAGCCCTTGAGCTTTCAGCACCGAGAAAAATCGCCGACCCTCTCCCAGCGCGCACCAAATCCGAACTCGACCTAATCAACCGACACCTTGCTTTCAACTGGATACACCGTCCCGAAAACCTTGGACAAACCAAAAAAGCCCGCAAACGCCTGGCGTTCGACGAGTTACTACGTGTCCAGCTAGAGCTAGTCCGGCGCAAGATCGCCCTACAAAAAAACCAGGTCGGCTCGGTAAAGACAACCGACGGAGACCTCCTTGATCAGTTCAACGCCTCCCTGCCTTATGAACTCACCAACGCTCAAAAACGTGTCAACAAAGAAATCGCCGCCGACCTCACCAGCACCGCCCCAATGCACCGCCTCCTACAAGGCGACGTCGGCTCGGGCAAAACCCTCGTCGCTCTCACCGCTCTGCTCGCAGCCGTTCAAAGCGGTTTCCAAGGCGCACTCATGGCACCCACCGAAGTCCTCGCCGAACAACACCATTCCACGATCCGAGCCCTCACTAAAGACCTGACCATCCCCGACAGCACGCTGCTGCTTGGACAACGCCCAGTGCGTGTCGACCTGCTTACCAGTCAGCTCCCCACCCCGCAGCGTCGCAAAACCCTCGCCGGCCTAGCCACCGGCGACGTCCATATCGTCATCGGCACTCATGCCCTGATCGCCGAAGCCGTCGAATACAACAAGCTCGGCGTTGTCGTCATCGACGAACAGCACCGCTTCGGGGTTCAACAACGTGCCGAGCTGCGCGACCGTGGCAACACGAACGACGTAACCCCCGACCTGCTCGTCATGACCGCCACCCCCATCCCCCGCACCGCCGCCATGACCGTCTACGGCGACCTCGACGTCTCCAC
>JAAXHB010000109.1 GCA_012271125.1 Actinomycetota bacterium
TGCCATCGTGGTCGACACTTCACGCCCGCTAGAGCCCTTTGACAAGTCAATGAACGGCGCATCCGAAGGTGCGCTAATCGGACGACGATCTCGCACCACACGCTTCGGAATGGAACCATCTAGTGCTCGCCGGCGATACATCATGTACTGATGCTCAACCGAATCCTCAGCCGGCTTGTAATACGGCGGCACGCCGTCGTTAAGTGAGGTCTCGTCTATTTCGTCTTCCATGTAAAGCCTTGAACGCAACTCCAGCAGCTGCTGTTTGGTCATCTTTTTGATCTGATGCGTGGCGTTGCGTCCTTCAAAGCCTTCGCCAAGTGTCCAGCCCTTGATGGTCTTTGCCAATATCACGCTGGGCTGGCCCTTGACTTCCGATGCCGCCCGAAACGCTGCGTACACCTTCTCATAGTCATGTCCGCCACGCGGCAACGCTCGCAGTTCCTCGTCGCTTAAATGCTCAACTAGTTTGCGCAATCTCGGATCAGGCCCAAAAAAGTGTTCACGAATGTAGGCACCAGATTCAACGGCATATCGCTGATATTCGCCATCAACAGTGGTTGCCATCTTGTTGAGCAACGCCCCGTCGGTGTCACGATGCAAGAGCTCATCCCAGCGTGACCCCCAGATGACTTTGATCACGTTCCAACCAGCACCTCTAAACACGCTTTCAAGTTCTTGAATGATCTTGCCGTTGCCTCTCACCGGTCCATCAAGACGTTGCAGATTGCAGTTCACGACCCATTTGAGATTGTCCAAATCGTTGCGTCCCGCCAACGAAATAGCACCCAAGGTTTCTGGTTCATCGCACTCGCCGTCACCAAGAAAACACCAGACAGAGCTACCGGAGGTGTCCTCAATATGGCGATTATGCAGATACCGATTGAAACGAGCGTGATAAATCGAATGAATCGGCCCCAACCCCATCGACACAGTCGGGTATTCCCAAAAATCTGGCATCAGTCTTGGATGCGGATAGCTCGACAAGCCGCTACCGCTAACCTCCATGCGGAAGTTGTCAAGCTGTTCCTCAGTGAGGCGCCCTTCTAGATACGCCCTGGCATATACCCCTGGTGCTGCGTGTCCTTGGAAGTAAATATGATCGCCGGCTAGCCCGCCATCTTTGCCCTTGAAGAAATGGTTGAACCCCACTTCGTACAACGACGCCGAGGACGCAAATGTCGACAAGTGTCCTCCGATGCCGTCAGCAAACTTGTTGGCACGAATGACCATCGCCGCTGCGTTCCAGCGAATAAACGCCCTGATGCGGCGCTCAACATGTTCTTCACCGGGGAAAAACGGCTGCTCAGTATCGGGGATCGTGTTGATATACGGCGTTGACGTGGTCGGCGGCACTCCAACTTGATGTTCGTTGGCACGCTCGAGCAATTTGGCAACTAGATAACGAGCCCGGCTCTGGCCTTTTGCGGCAACAACAGCGTCAAATGAGTCAATCCATTCCTTGGATTCGTCCGGGTCTAAATCCGGTAGCTGACGCAAGAAATGGTCAATCATCCGACGCTGAGCGTACAGCCCTATCTAACATCGCTCTAAATGACCGATCAGTCTGCTCTGCTTGTTTACACCGACGGTGCCTGCAAGAACAATCCCGGCCCCGGTGGTTGGGCATGGGTCGTACCGCAAGGGGAGTGTGCCTTCGGCTCCGCTCCCCACACCACCAATCAGCGCATGGAACTCACCGCAGTTTTGGACGCCTTGCAGTCACTAGACGGTGCTGTCGAAGTGGTGTCAGATTCCAAATACGTCGTCGATTGTTTCGTTCAGCGCTGGTATGACAAGTGGCTAGTCCAAGGCTGGCGGAACTCCAACAAGAAAGACGTCGCCAACCGTGACCTCTGGGAACCAATGGTCGACATCTGGCAAGCTCGTGAAGACGAGATTGCCATGCGCTGGGTCAAAGGCCATACCGGTGACGAATGGAACGAAATCGCTGACCATCTCGCCTCCGAAGCCGCCGACCTCCAAACCTCCCACCGCGTTTCACGCTGACGGGGGCTCACTTGGAAAACATCTTTTCTGGCCACGCTCCTCGCACGCCACCTGCTCCGATAGCGCGTCGCTAACGCTCCAGAAAAGATTTCCCAAGTTCGCCCCACTCCCAGTGCAAGAACCCTGTCGGCACAACTCTTAGTAACCCCCTACTCACAAACTCTCCTATGTCCATGCCCCGCGGACTGTTGGATAGCGACCTAGAGCATGGACTGGAGAGCTTGGTCGAGGTTTTGATGTTGGAAGGTGAAGTTGGTGGCGAGCAGTTGAGATGGCGTGACGCGAATGCTCGAAAAAAGGAGCTCATTGGCTAGTTCGGAACCGAGGCGTAGTTTCAGTGCGAGTTTTGGGGTTGGGAGCAAAGCGGGACGGCGTAAGACCTTGCCGAGAGTTT
Organism: Actinomycetota bacterium; assembly: GCA_012271125.1. GTDB lineage: Bacteria > Actinomycetota > Acidimicrobiia > Acidimicrobiales > Aldehydirespiratoraceae > JAAXHB01. The sequence goes on from JAAXHB010000109.1 coordinate 2,405, forward strand.
TGGTGAAGTCAGTGTTAGTTACAGGGTTGTTTGATACGAGATTGACTGGACCTAAAATATCTGTCTCTAGTAGGTGGATCAAAGCTGAGACCTCGTCTTCGAGGCTGATCCAGCTCATCCACTGAGTTCCATCACCTACGCGACCGCCGATACCTAGCTTGAATGGCAAAAGCAAGCTCTTGAGAGCGCCACCTTTGGGTGACAGCACAATTCCGGTGCGAGCGTGACACACTCGCACGCCGGCATCAGCAACTGGAGCAGTAGCTGCTTCCCAATCGCGACATACCTGTGCTAAGAACCCGTCACCGCTTGAAGCCTTTTCATCGAGTAATTCATCACCTCTGTCTCCGTAAAAGCCAATGGCACTACCGGAGATCAAAACCGTTGGTGGCTGATCTAATTCAGCTATCACCTCGGACAAGTTGCGGGTTCCAACAGAGCGACTTTGTGCAATGCGCTGCTTTTGCTCAGCCGTCCAACGCCTAGCCGCGATTGGTTCTCCTGCCAAGTGAACGACCGCATGTAGCCCTTCAAGGCTTTCTTTGGTAGGAGAACGATCAAGAGGCACTGGCACATATCTTGAATCAGCATCTAAACGTTTGACTAGAGCAGCACCGATAAGTCCACTAGAGCCCGTAACTCCTACACGCAGCAGTCCGACATAGTCATTCATGGGTCGTGTCTAGCATGACACGAATGAGTACACGCATGCTGCTCGTGTTGTCGCTGCTATGTGGCATGGCAGTTCTAGTGGCATTCAGCGTTCAAGTACTCATCGCATCGTGACCTTTCAACTGAGCTCCGTTAACTGATGATCGTAGGCTCAAAGAGTGTTTGAATTGGATGCGATGGTGCTAGATAAGAGGCATGGCAAAGACGTCTTCTGAAGAGCCTGACGCTCCAAAAAATCTTGACGTACCAGAAAATCTTGATGTACCAGAAGATCTTGATGTAATCGTCATTGGTGGTGGCCCTGGCGGATACGCCGCTGCCCTATATGGCGCAAGCGCAGGTCTAAACATTGCTCTAGTCGAACAAGACAAGATCGGTGGCACTTGCTTGCATGTCGGCTGCATCCCAGCTAAAGAACTCTTAGAAGCCGCCTCAGTTTTCCGCACAGTGCGTGACTCAGAAGAGTTCGGTATCAATTCCGGCACACCGGAGCTCAACTGGCCAACAGTGATGACCCGCAAGCAAAAGGTCATCGACACTCTCACCAAAGGCGTCAGCAGCCTTCTTGGGAGTCGCAGCGTTCACGTTTATTCAGGCAAAGCCACGCTGACTAAAGACAAAAGCGTGCAGGTCATAGGCACCGACGCCAACGTGACACTTCAAGCACCGAACATAATCCTTGCCACCGGCTCAACTCCACGCACGCTCCCTGGTTTTGACGTTGACGGCAAGCTTGTGGTCACATCCGACGAACTCTTGTCTATTGAGGCCCTTCCAAAGACTGCAGCAGTCATCGGCGGCGGTGCCATTGGCTGCGAGTTTGCCTCAATGATGGGTGATCTCGGCACTGAGGTCACGATCCTTGAAGCACTGCCAGAAATCCTTGCCGGCTGCGACGCCGACATTGTCAAGATGGTGCGCCGCTCGTTTCGCAAACGCAAGATTGACGTTCATTCAGATGTCAAGGTCAACGGTCACAAGCCCAAAAAAGGAGGCACAGTAATCAGCTACGGCGACGGTAAAGAGCTCGAAGTTGAACTCGTGGTAACCGCAGTAGGTCGCCGTCCCCGCACCGAAGACCTTGGCCTCAAAGATGCCGGTGTCGATGTGGACGACCGCGGTTTCATTGTTGCCGATGCACATTGCCGCACCAGCACCACCGGCATCTGGGCAGTCGGCGACGTCATCAGCACACCCCAGCTAGCGCACACAGCTTTTGCCGAGGGAATGCTCGTCATCAAAGACATCCTCGGCGAAAACCCTGACCCGCTCAACCACAAAGGCACACCCTGGTGCATCTACTGCCATCCTGAGGTCGCCTTCGCCGGACACACCGAGGCAAGCGCCATTGAAGCCGGCTATGAAGTTGTCACCGCTTCGCATCGCTATATGGGCAATGGCAGGGCACAAATTGTCGGCGAAACCGACGGCATCGTCAAGATCATCGCCGAGAAAACCGCCGACGGCGGCGCCGGACGCATCCTCGGCGTACACATGACCGGGCCTTGGGTCACCGAGCAGCTTGGCCAGGGCTATTTGGCAGTCAACTGGGAAGCCACAGTGTCTGATGTGGCGTCACTGATCCAGCCGCACCCCACCTTGAGCGAGCTCTTTGGCGAAACTGCCCTGGCACTAACCGGCCGTTCGCTCCATTAGTTCGCATCTGTCTACGTAGAACCTGAAAGGCACGCCCATGGCAGACATCACCATGCCACAGCTCGGTGAAACAGTAACTGAGGGAACGATCATCCGCTGGTTCAAGCAAGTCGGCGACACCGTTGAGCTTGACGAACCCGTCTTTGAGGTTTCCACCGACAAGGTGGACTCCGAGATACCTTCGCCTGTAAGCGGCGTTTTATCTGAGATCTTGGCGAACGAGGGCGATGTTGTCGAGGTTGGACAAGTGCTCGCTCGAGTAGGCGACATCGGCGACACTCCCACAGAACCACCCCAAGATGATGCCGCTGACGACGCTGATGACGACGACGCCGGCAACGATCCTGTTGATATCACTGACGAAACAACTGATGAACCAGCAACCGGTGACAATTCTGACGACAATTCTGACGACAACGCCGACAGCGACGGTTCTGACGCCGACGACACCACTACCCATGAAATCGATGACGAGATCTCCGCTCTTGTGTCGTCTCCAATAGTTCGCAAACTGATCCTTGATAACAATCTCAACGCCGCCGACATCGCAGGCACCGGCGTAGGAGGTCGAATAACCCGAGCCGATGTTGAAAAAGCAATGAAAGAAGACAAGTCAGCTGGTTCTAAATCTAAAAAAGGCACAAAGACCGACAAGAAGCGCAAAACTCCTGCCAACACCGCTCCCACTGACACTCCTCCCACCAAATCCACCGGAACAGAGTCAGGAGTGTTTGCACTCAACAACATCCGCCGACGCACTGCCGAGCACATGGTCATGTCCAAGCAGGTGTCCCCACACGTGCTCACCGCCATCGAAGTCGATTACGAAAACGTCGAACGAGTCCGCACCGCCCAAAAAGCCGCATGGAAAGAAGCCGAAGGCTTCAGCCTCACCTACTTGCCGTTCATATCCCGAGCAACCATCGATGCTCTCAAAGAGTTCCCACACCTAAACGCCAGCTTCGACGACAACGAAATATTCGTCCACGAAGTTGTCAACCTGGCAATCGCCGTCGACCTGGAGTTCAACGGCCTGCTCGCCCCAGTCATCCACGAAGCCGACACCAAATCGCTCCGAGACCTAGCCCGTGAAGTGGTCGACCTCGCCGGACGCGCTCGCAGCCGCAAACTCAAACCAGACGAGCTCTCACTAGGCACCTTTACCATCACCAATCCAGGGCAATACGGCACAATGATGCAATTCCCGATCATTAACCAGCCCCAGGTCGCCATCTTGAGCACAGACGGCATTTCTCGCAAACCTGTTGTCGTGACCGATGACCATGGCACTGAATCCATCGCAATCCATTCAGTTGGCGTGCTGGCGCTCGCTTGGGATCACCGAGCCATTGACGGTGCTTACGCCGCCGCCTTCCTACAGCGCACCAAACAGATACTTGAGACCCGCGACTGGGCATCTGAAATCAACTGATCAACGGAACCAACTAGGCAGTGCCACTTACAGATACACAGCCGGCATCGGTGACAACCAACTCGCCAAACAAGCATCAATCTGAACCCCTAAACATTCGCTGGCTCGGTCGAGTTACCTATGACGACGCCCTGGCATTACAACGACACCTCTACACCCACTCGCAACGTAACCACTTGCTGTTACTAGAGCATCCTCATGTAGTCACCCTCGGACGTCGCGGTAGCCATAAGGATCTAATCGGCGGCGCAGCATTGCTTGAAACCCACGGCGCTCAAGTTGTTGAAACTGATCGTGGCGGTGAGGTCACTTACCACGGTCCGGGTCAATTAGTTGGCTATCCGATCCTGACCGTTCCTGGAAGAGGTGGCATAGCAGGAACCGTCGCCTATGTCAAAAGTGTGGAACAGCTGCTAATCGACGTGCTCGCCGACCTCGGTCTCGAAGCAGGTCGACTTGAACGACACACCGGTGTATGGATTGATCAAGACGGCATCAGGCCTCGCAAAATCGCTGCCATAGGAGTTCGTCTAGCACGGGCACGCTCTATGCATGGCTTTGCTTTGAACATCACAACCGATCTGGAATGGTTCAA
>JAAXHB010000110.1 GCA_012271125.1 Actinomycetota bacterium
CTGAAGGTTCAAATGGCGCAGTGCGTTACGCCCAAAAACTCGCCGAAGCAAATCCCGACTGGGTGTTCTTATACCAATACGGCAACCATGCCAACCCGCAAGTTCACCACGACACCACCGGCCCCGAAATCCTTAACGCTGTGCCCGACATAACCCACTTCGTGGCGGGACTTGGCACCAGCGGCACCCTCATGGGAGTCGGCAAATATCTAAAAGGGCAAAATCCCGCTATTCAGGTCATGGCAGTAGAACCACCGGCAGGGGAGATGCTGGACGGTTTGCGCAGCCTCGACGACGGTTATGTGCCACCGATTTACGAAGACTGGGGAGGCGCAGCCCTTTTAGACGGCAAAAGAATCGTCCGCCCTAAAGAATCCATCGAATACACCCGCAAAATGGCATCAATCGGACATTTCGTAGGAATCTCCTCCGGTGCCGCCCTTGCCGGAGCATGCCGAGTCGCCGCACAAATTGATAACGGCACCATTGTTTTTGTTGTCTGCGACGGCGGCTGGAAGTACCTATCAAGCGGCGCATGGACTGGCGACCTTGACGAGGCAGCCTCACGAGCCGGCGACATCATCTACTTTTAACCCCTCCCGCCTTTCAACCCCTGCTAGACCCCGTTCCACCGCACTACCTGTCTCCGCCCCACCGCACGACCTGTCTCCGCCCAACTCATAAATTGTGACTTATTCCACATTTTTTGGCACCTAACTTGTTCTAGACGCGGTTACCCTCTTGGTCTGCGAGTTGGCAATTCCAACGCTGTAACCACCAAAACTCACCCGCCACTAACAAAAATCATTAACACAAGTCATTAGGGAGTTAAACATGTCACAGGTTTGCGACGTCACCGGCAAGAAACCACGCTTCGGCAAGCAGCTCTCCCACTCGCATCGTCGCTCCAGTCGTCGTTGGGATCCGAACATTCAAACCAAGCGCTACTACCTCGAATCTGAACGTCGCTGGATCAAGCTGCGTTTAAGCACCAAAGCAATCAAAACCATCGACAAGCGCGGCATTGAAAGCGTCGTCGCTGAAATGCGTCGCAACGGCAAAAAGGTCTAAGCAAGGGTCTGAGGCAAAGGTCTAAGGCAAGATCTAGGGAAAAGGTTTAAGGCAAGGTTTAAACATGGCAAGCGACAAACGCCCAATTATCAAGCTGCGCTCCACTGCCGGCACGGGTTACACCTATGTGACCAAAAAGAACAAGAACAACACCCGCGAACGGATCACGCTGCGCAAGTACGACCCGGTGATCCGCAAGCATGTTGAGTTCAAAGAAGAGCGCTAAGCCCACGTCTGACCAGCTAACTGTCACTGTTTTAGGTTGCAGTGGCACTTATGCATCCGCCGATAACCCCTGCTCGGGGTATCTAGTCCAGTCCAGTCAAGCCAACGTCTTGTTGGACTGCGGGCCCGGCACGCTCGGCCCGCTTCAAAAGAACATCGACTTGACCGCTCTGACGGCGATCCTAATTACGCACTGCCACCCTGACCATTGGCTCGAGCTGCCGGTGATGCGCAACGTCTTCACTTGGTTTGTTCCTCGCGAAATCCCTGTCTATGGAACCCAGCAGACCCACGACATGGACGCCGCCATGTTGAGCGTTAAAGCCAGTCACTCCAATAGAAGAGATCCGCTTCACTGGAATGTCATTTCACATGACTCAACTCTTCAGATCGGCGACCAGAGCTGGAGTTTTGCAACGACAGATCATCCTGTCGAGACCCTTGCTATGCGTGTTGATTGTGACGGCCGCAGCGCCGCTTTTAGTTCCGACACCGGCCCGGCGTGGGATTTCCGTACGCTTGGGGAGGGCATTCACACGGCTCTATGTGATGCCAGTCATCCCAGCTCTTATGAAGATCAAGGCAGTCCGCATATGAGTGCTCGCCAAGCAGCCGGAGCTGCAGCTGCTGCCAACATTGAGCGTTTGATTCTCACCCATATTGCCCCTGGTATTGATCCGCAAGCACAACTTGCAGAAGCACAAGAGGTCTTTAACGGCAACGTTGACGTAGCGTTCGCAGGCATGGTGTTCAACCCATGATCGCATCAAGACCCGACGGTCGTGCCGCAGACGAGTTGCGTTCGTTTAGCTTCGAACGCGACTTCACAAAAATGGCAGACGGGTCAACTCTGGTCACGTTCGGACAGACACGGGTCTTGTGCACCGCGTCGGTGAACAAGGATTTGCCGCCTTGGCTGCGCAATTCAAAAGAAGGGTGGGTTACTGCTGAGTATTCGATGCTGCCCGGGTCGTCGCCGGAACGTGTGCCTCGTCGTTCAGGTGGTCGTGAAAAGGAAATCCAGCGTCTTATCGGTCGCAGCCTGCGAGCCGTTGTTGACATGACTGCTCTCGGCCCAATTTCGATCACCGTTGATTGCGACGTCATACAAGCCGACGGTGGCACTCGCACGGCATCGATTTGCGGAGGCTTTGTGGCGTTGCACGACGCCATCACCCGCCATCGTCAAGCCGGACAAGTCAAGGGTGACCCAATCCTGACCGAATGTGCCGCTATCAGCGTTGGCGTGGTGGATGGAATAGCGGTTCTTGACCTGCCCTATGCCGAGGATTCCACCGCAGACGTTGACTGCAACATTGTGATGACCGGTGACGGCAACCTGATCGAAATCCAAGGCACCGCCGAAGAGCAATCGTTCAGCCGTTCTCAGCTTGATGAGATGCTGGATCTAGCCCAGTCCGGCATCTCCCAAATCATCACCCGCCAAAAAGACCTCCTAAACACCCCGCCGACTTAGTACCTCCTACTTAATAATCGCATGAATCGTTGGGCTTTATCAGGCTTCAATATGCTCACGCTCCACGCGGTTGCGCGCTTTGAACCCTGCCAGTCCAACTAGTAGAGCAGTGATTGAGCTGGTGTGCGCTACTGCTAATCCGCACAAGGTTGAAGAAATCGCAGCTGTGCTTTCCGATGCGGTTGTGTTACTACCACGTCCAGTTGATCTTGGTGACATTGTTGAAGACGCCCCTGACTTAACCGGCAACGCATTACTCAAGGCACGAGCCGTATGCGCCCATACCGATAAAGCCGCTTTGGCTGACGACACTGGCCTCGAAGTAGATGTCCTTAACGGTGCTCCAGGTGTGCTTTCCTCCCGTTACGCCGGACCCAACGCCAGCTACGCCGACAACACAGCCAAACTGCTCCAAGAACTCGCCGACCTTGATAACCGCGCTGCTCGCTTCCGAACAGTTATGGCAGTGGTTTACCCAGATGGAACTGAAATCTTGGCAGAAGGCGTAGTAGAAGGGCAGATAACAACGTCTGTTCGTGGCAATGCTGGCTTCGGCTATGACCCAGTTTTCGTCCCCGCCGAAGGAGACGGTAGAACTTTCGCCGAAATGACCCTAGAAGAAAAGAATCAACTCAGCCACCGCACCCGCTCCCTCCACACCCTCCTAGCAAAACTAAGTCACGACCCCGCCCGCACCCAAACGTGGTAGGGGCGAGCTTGGAAAATCTTTTTTGAGCGGTAGCGAATGCGTGCTCAATAAAAGATGTTTTCCAAGTGAGCCCCATAGACAAAGACAAAGAGGGTGCGGACGGGGGGACTCGAACCCCCACACCCTTGCGGGCACTAGGACCTAAACCTAGCGCGTCTGCCAATTCCGCCACGTCCGCATCTGACACTCAAAATGACTGCCGAGATGAGGCTACCGCCAGCGTTCTAGGGGCTAGCCTCACCCCGATGACATCTAGAGAAACAGCAATCACAACAGCGCGTTCGGCGAGCAAGAACGACAACTTCCAGAGCGAGATTTACAACCGGCTGCTACAAGACCGGATCGTGGTGCTCGGCTCAGACGTCAACGACGAGATCGCCAACTACATCATGGCGCAACTGCTCTATTTGGAAGGTCAAGACGCTTCACGTCCGATTTGGCTTTACATCAATAGCCCTGGCGGGTCGGTCACTTCGGGTATGGCGATTTATGACACGATGCAGTTCATTCAACCCGAAGTCGGCACTATTTGCATCGGCCTGGGAGCGTCAATGGGACAGTTCCTGTTGTGCGCCGGCGCACCGGGCAAGCGTTATGCCTTGCCACATGCTCGCATCATGATGCATCAGCCTCTCGGTGGCGTTCAGGGTCAAGCCACCGACATCGCTATTCAAGCAGAACAGATGGCATACACAAAGCGTCTGCTGCAAGAACGTATCGCCGATCACACAGGTCAAACCGT
>JAAXHB010000111.1 GCA_012271125.1 Actinomycetota bacterium
ATATAGAACGTTCCCCGACCTTCAAATGTCGCCGCTGCCCACTTACGTGTCGACGAAAACGGCACACACTCCACCAACTCCCACCCCTCCCCAGCCCCGTCACTAGCACCAACTGCCTTCTCAATAGCCGCCAATGTCGCATTCGGTGACGGATCCGCCTTCACCAAAGCCGCCAACAACTCCATCGCCTTGGTCTCTCCCAAGCCACCCAACGGCTCAACAGAGTCAAAAGAAATCTCACCCGTTGTAATAGTCCCCGTCTTGTCCAAACACAAGGTGTCAACCCGTGCCAACAACTCCACCGACGCCAACTCCTTGGCCAGCGCCTTACGCCGCGCCAACACAATCACACCCGTAATAAAACTCAAGCTCGTCAACAACACAAGCCCGTCAGGAACCATCGCCACCGCAGCCGCCACCGTCCCCTGCAACGCCTCCTGCCACCGCTCCTCAGTGCCAATCAGCCGCAACATCAACAACAACGCCGCCGGCGGAATAATCACGCTCAACCACCGCAAAATCACGTTCACCCCGCCCTTGAGTTCACTGCCCGCCAACGTGAACCGCCGAGCCTCCTCCGCCAGGCGAGCCGCATAAGAATCCGCCCCAATAGAGGTCGCCCGATAACGCCCCGTCCCCGCACTCGCAAACGACCCCGACATGACGCCCCGCCCAGGGGTCATCTCCACCGGATCGCTTTCACCGGTCAAAAGCGACTCATCCACCTCCAACCCATGCGAGGTCACGATTTCTCCATCGACGACGACTTGATCTCCGGGCCGCAACTCCAGCAAATCATCAGCAACCACGTCCGTTGCCGCTAACTCAACAACAACCCCATCTCGCACCACTCTCGCTTTCGGCTCTGACAACACCGCCAGCTCGTTCAATGTCCGCCGCGCCTTTAGCTCTTGAATAATCCCGATCAGGCTGTTGGAAATGACGACGCCTGCGAACAGCGCATCGGCCGGGTACCCCCCCACGATGATCAAGGTGAACATCACCGAGATGATCCCGTTGACCGGGGTTATGACGTTTGAGCGGATTATTTCGCTGAAGCTGCGGACGGGTGCCCTCGGCACAGCATTGACCCGCCCATCACGTATCCGCTCCGCAACCTCCTCTTTAGTTAGTCCTAGTTCTGTCATGACGACTGCCTAAACGTGAGTCGGCCTTTATCTTCGCCAGCCCAACTCACTACTAGACACCACTCAATCGTCTAAACCCTTCCCCAAGATCAAAGGGGGAGGAGGTTTGTTGGGCTTGGCGGGTCAATTTGTCCCGAAAGGGCTGAATATCTTTTTGATTTGAGATTTCGTGGGTGGTTTCGAACTGGGATTCGTGCGCTAGCAACGCCTGCACCTTGGTTTCCAAATGCGCCTCCGTCACAGATTCGAAGTGATCCGGCTCCTCGCATTCAAATAACAAAACCTCATCAGGGCGATGATGTGCAATTCCGTGCTCAGAAAAAAAGTGCGGGTCTCTTGCAGCAACTACTGCGTCAGTAGTTAAGAACCCAGCAGCGCGATGATCAGGATGCAGTCGCCAACGCTGCCAAGGGTCATGACCCAAAACAACTTGCGGCTTTAGCTCACGTATGACTTTGGCAACAGCACTACGCAACTCCATCGTTACCTCAAGTTCACCGTCGACTGCCCCAAGCATCCGCACCGCAGCGCTTTCACTTAACCGTCGCGCCGCTTCGGCTTGCTCTTCAGCCCGCCGCTTTGCCAACGCCGCCAAATCTGCTTCAGCATCCCAAGTGCCCTTCGACCCATCAGTCAGCACCAGCAACCCAATCTCACATCCCTCCTCAGCCCATTTCGCCAACGTTGCCCCGCACTCAAACTCAATGTCGTCAGGATGCGCCCCAATCGCCAACGCCCTCGCCGGCACCTCCAAATCCACAGTCATCACTAACTCCCCAACCCAACCGGACCCAGTCGCAAAGCCCGTTGCTGGTCACGACTTAGCAAAGCCAAGTCATCAGGCGTGTCCAAATCAAACATCAACTTCTCCTCTCTCACAACCGCAACCTCCAAACCCAACCTTTCTGCCTCAGCAATATGCCGCTCAAACGACCCCGGCCCATATTGAAACCTAAACCCGACCCCTGTGGGCACACACACAATGTTGGACCCGTCGTCACGATAGTCAGGCACTATGACACATCTCCCCTTGCCAACAGTTTCGACAACGCCATCAAGCGTGTCAACAATCGCCAAGTCAGCGTGCACTACTGCCACCACATCAAAGTTCGCTAACTCCACAACCGCGCGCTGCGCCGCCGCCGACAACCCCGGCTCGCCGCACGAAATCACCTTCACCCCAAGACCGACCGCCCACTTGCACACCTCGTCGTCATCGGACACAACCCACACCGGCAACCGTCCAGCCGCTTCCACCACACGTGTCGCCATTGCCCGCATCAACTGCTCACGTTGGGGCTCGTCTAACACCCCGCTCAGCCGTGACAGCGCCCCAGAAAACGCTCGAACCGGCACTGCCACCGCAATCCCGCCCGTCACCCCCAAGGCATCGGAGTCTAGGGTTTAGTTGTGAAGGTGGAAAAAGCACTGCCCAAGATCACGCCAAAGTTGACTCCAAAAATTGCGCCAAAACCTGTCAAGGTCGCCGTCATCGGCGGCGGCTCCTGGGGCACCACGATGGCGCACCTCTGCGCTCACAACACTGAAACGTCGCTGCTAATGCGTGACAGTGCTTTCGCAATGATCGTTTCAGCAAACCGCAATAACCCCAAGTATTTGCGTGATCATCAACTCCACGAAGCCCTTGAAGTCACCGGCGACCCTGCCAAAGCCCTTAAGAAAGCCAACATTGTCGTGATCGCCGTCCCTTCTTACGGGTTCCGTCACACCCTGCGCCAACACGCCGCACACATCCCTAAACGTGCCGCAGTTATCTCTTTAGCAAAAGGCCTCGAATCAGGCACTTCCAAGCGCATGTCCGAAGTCATTGCCGAGGAGCTCCCGAACAAGTCCATTGGCGTGCTCACCGGCCCCAACCTCGCTAAAGAAATCATGTCCGGCCATGCCACCGCCGCCGTGCTCGCCATGAAATCCACCGCCGCTTCTGAAAAAGTCCGCACCGCGATGGCGCAAAACAACTTTCGTATTTACACCAGCAAAGACATCGTCGGTACCGAAATCGCCGGTGCCACTAAGAACGTCATCGCTTTAGGCACCGGCCTCGCCGATGGTCTCGGTGCCGGCCATAACACCAAAGCCGCCCTCGTCACACGAGGACTCGCCGAAATGTCTCGCCTCGGCGTCGCCCTCGGTGGCAAACAAGCGACGTTTTCGGGTCTCGCCGGCATGGGCGATCTCGTCGCCACCTGTTTCAGCACCCAAAGCCGCAACCGCACTGTTGGTGAACGCCTCGGACGCGGCGAATCCCTCACCGAAGTCATGTCGTCGATGCGCGAAGTCGCCGAAGGTGTGAAGTCAACGTCGGTGGTTGTGTCTCTCGCCCGTTCACTTGGTGTCGATATGCCCATCGCTGAACAAGTCAACGCCGTACTGTCCGAATCCATCACCGCCGCCGAGGGCTACCAAGCCCTGCTAGATCGCCCCACCACCACCGAAACCCGTCCCTAACCCCGCAACACCTCAACTCGTCTAACCTTGACATAGACAGACATAACCACGAAACGAAGAGGGGCATCATGAACGGAAATCCATTTACCCCCACTTTCGGGTTGACGCCGCCTTACATGGCAGATCGCGAGGAATGGCTCTCTGAGAAACTTGACATGCTTGAAGCGGGCCCCCGAGACCCTCGGTTCACTTCAATCCTGATGGCATCTCGCGGCACCGGCAAAACCGTCGCCCTAGAGGAGCTTGCTAAACGAGCACAACAGCAAGGCTGGATTGTCATCTCTGTAATTGCTCAGCGCAACGCTGAATCGGGAGCAGGCACACTTCATGAAATTGCGGTCGAGTGTGTGAGCGTTCTGAGAGAAGGGCTGCAAGTTGAATCCAAAGGCACAGTGAAGGTGAAGAAGCTAAGAGTCCCTAAGTGGTATCTAAGTGAAATCAGCCTCAGTATCCCACCATTATCGGGCAAGATATCGAGAGACATATCCTCGCCCAATCTGGTATCCCTCACTACACATTTTCGTGTACTGCTAGACGCTGCGTTACGTCGCTGTTGGCGATTTGGTAGGCCAAAGGCAAAGGGTGTGTTGCTTCTAATTGATGAAATCCACAACCTCACCGTAGGTGAGACGGGTCAAATAGCCTCAGTAATTCAGCGGATTAGCAAGGCAAAACAACGTCCACTTGCTTTCCTGGGAGCGGGTTTACCGAAGTTCAGAGCATTGCTTGAAGACGACGGCTACACCTTCTTTCGTCGCAGCCATCGTTACCACCTTGACCCAATATCCCATGCAGGTGCTTGCGCAGCGATTCGAGAGCCACTTATCGCCAACGGAGTCACCATCTCCTCAGAAGACATTGAACGAGTGGCAAAAGCCACTCGAGGACTCGCATTTGCAATCCAGTCAGTCGGATCACATCTATGGAATGAGTGCGGCGGTAGTGGTAACACGGTCACGGACAACCATGTGAAAGTTGCGATATCAAAGACCATTGTTGACCTATTGGAGAAAATAGTGCCACGCGAAGGCTCGTTTGACCCACTAGTTCCGCACCTATTGCATCGACTAGCTAAATCTGATTCTGAAGTGCATTGGTCAGAGCTTTCTACCGATCTCATTGAGGACCGCGCTGGACAGCTGGACGGTATCAGAGATCAACTCGTTGACGATGGTGTGCTATTTCATGATCCGGTCACAGACACAGTGAACTTTGTCGACGACACCTTCCGCGAGTTCATTCGCACAAAAGAAAACGGCACCAGCGGTGCCAACTACGTTGCCGCCTGGGGCACCCTCCCCAAACCCACACCAGCCCCCAACCTTTAGGAGGTAACTGATGGCTTGGTGGGAATGGGTTTTGACAATTGTTTTTGGAGTAATAGTCGGTGGTTGGGCTCTTGTGGTTTGCCTAGTGGGTATTGTTGGGTACATCAACGCGTTCACTAGCAAGCGTAAAGGGCGAGACAATGAGGACATCTGGATTGCCCATGATGCCGACGAAGGCGACTTCTACTAAATTTCCTCTCGTTCTTACTACTAGTCCAACCGAATGACTCCGCCAAGCCGGCGCAAGGCACCGAATTTGGCGATTGAGCGGGAGCTAGTCGAATCAGGCGTCGGCGTTGTTGCTGGTATCGACGAAGTCGGCAGAGGCTCCTGGGCAGGCCCACTAACGCTTGCAGCAGTCATCCCGAACTACAACGACCGCATCTACAAAGTCCGTGACTCCAAAATCCTGACCCCAGCCGACCGCGAGCAACTCCACGACCGGATCTACGACTGGGCACAAGCAATCGCCATAGGACACGCCAGCGTTGACGAATGCACAGAGCTAGGCATGGCAGATGCCCAGCGTCTCGCCGCCAAACGTGCACTCGCCGGACTCGACACCAAGGTCGACCATGTTCTCGTAGACGGCTCCTGGGACTTCATCAACCCCCCACCACCAAAACCAACTCGCAAAACACCCCCACCTGACACCCCCGCCCTGTTCACCGAACCAAAACACGGTGTCACAAAGCTCGTCAAGGGTGACGCCAAAAGCCTCTCAATCGCCGCCGCCTCGATTGTCGCCAAAGTCACCCGTGACCGCCTAATGGTTGAAATGGCAGACCACTATCCCGGCTACTGGTTCGAGTCCAACAAGGGCTACCCATGCCCCAAACACATCGCTGCGCTGCAGGCAATGGGCCCCTGCGCCATCCACCGCCGCGCCTGGATATTCATGGACGACCTTCGCTGGTCAGGCATTCCACGGGTCGGCATCCCCACCGATGCCGACAGCACCGCCGATCCCGACGCCAGTTCGTCGTTCCCCCAATTAGCGGTGAGCGAGTGACCACGTCACTTGCGCCTGTCGTTGGCAACTAGCCTGAACTGCGCTTATGGGCCAACCAGTAACGTTCCTGCGCTCTAGCTCCCCCCGTCCAGGGATTGTGCGTTTCGAGCTCAACCGCTCCGTCACCGGAATGGGTCACGAGTACTACAACACTGCCGACGACATCCTCGGCGACCGTGGCGTCGACGACCTCGCCCGACGCCTCCTCGAAACAAACAAGATCACCTCACTCCATATATATGGCTCCATGGTCACCGCCCATCTGACGTCATCCGACACCACCCTCGATGAACTCAACATCGCATTTAACGATGCCATCGGCGGCCTATACACCTATTACGTAGAAGGCGTCGAAGTCCCCTCCGACGAAGAACTCATGTCCCAAGTTTCCTAACCCCTACCCTCCTTTCCGCAGTCCACCCACACCACATGAGCACTATTCGACTTATCCCTTACACTCATTCCCTTTCTTTCCAAATCTTCTTACCCCCATTTCCTCCTACCAACGTCTTTCACCTTTCCTCCCATGACGTACCACAGCGGTATTCCTCTCAAGGTGCGCCGCAGGCACTTTGCGATTATTCGCTTTAGCGCACCTCGTAACAACTAGGCAGAGCGATGAGCGAGAAAAGCAAAGTTGAGAAAGCTCTCCAAACGCTGGGGGAGCACAGCTATGAGCCGTCCGATGGCAAGTGGCTCGAAGAACTAACCGCTGCCGTCGCTACGGAGATCAAAGATTGGGACGTCTCCGGCTGCTGGTCATGGGCAAAC
>JAAXHB010000112.1 GCA_012271125.1 Actinomycetota bacterium
TCAGCGGGAGCGTCAGCGGCCCCGTCGGGGTCGATGTCGTAATCAAAGGTGAACAAGTTGTCGGAGTAGGTAAAGCCTCCGGTTGTTCCAGAAGGCTTGAAAACAAAGAGGCTGCTATCGGAGTACGCGGTGAACCTGTTCGCCAGGTAGTTCGGCACGACCGGGTTGCCATCTGTGCCGTCGTTGTAGGCGGGTTGCTGGTTGAACAGACGCAAACGTGAACACCCAGGGCCGGGGTGACAGACGTCGTTATTGGCTACGTAATGGCGTGCCCCGTAAACCCCCCCAGGCAGCTCAGAGAAATAAATAAACAAATTGTCGTCGTTGAGGTCGGTGATTTTGTCGAAGTTGATGGTGACGGTTGCGGGGTCGCGGTCGGTGGTGGGGTCGTTATCGCCATCGTCGTCGTCATGATCGGAGCGGGCGGTGCGATACGTGAAGGTTTCGGTATCGGGGAGCTCGTCATAACAATCCTGGAAAGTGTCTGAGTCGCTGTAGTCGTCACAGACGACTTCGTCGATTGTGTATTCGATGGCTTTAACAGTGATGGTGTCATCTTCACCGTCACCGTCTTGGTCGACGCCGACAAGGGTGCGTTCGAAATCGACAACGCTGGCGGTGCCCTTAGCGGGTTGGGTAACGACTTCAAGTCCGGTGCAGGTCGCAGCGCAAATGTCATCAGCGGTGACGTCAATCACCTTAGACACTGACTGGAAGCCTGGACGGGTCAATGTTTCGGTTTGGCCGATGAGACGATCAGCGGCGTTGACAACTATGTGAACGGTGCCTAAGCGGTTGGCGTCGCGTGCCGTGGCATAAGTGAAGTAGGCGTCAACAATGGCGTTGTCTTGTTCTGTTGTGCGATCAGCGAGGGTGTAGGTCAAGTTGCCGTCAAAGGACAAGGTGGCGGTGCCGATATCGGGTGCTGAGACTAAGGTGACGTCGTTGCAGCCGGCGTCGCAAACGTCGTTAGTTAACACGTTCAAAGTGATAGTCGCGGCACCGAAGGAGTCGCGTTCCAACGTGGCAGTGTCGGCGACGAGGTAGTCGGCGTTGATGATGGTGATGTCAACTTCGGGGAACGGCAACGAAGGAAAGATGGGGTTCTGTGAATGCAGGTATGTCCAGTCGACGTCGTATTCGAATTTGTCGGTGTCGAATGCTGCGGTGCCGTCGGCGATGGTGTAGCGAACGAACTCTCCGATGCCGTCACCGTCTTCTTCAGCGGCGGTGGCGGTGCCGTGGGTGGCGTCTTCTCTTATGACGATGTTTGTGCAACGGGCAGGGCAGTCGTCGTTGTCGATTACGTCTAAGTCCGCGGTGGTGCCTTTGAGTCGGTGACGTTCCACGGTGAAGGTGTCGTCGTGGGGGACGTTGATATTTGAGAAATCAATAATGACTTGGGCTTCGTTATCGGTGCCGTTGATGTCGTATCTGAATCTGTCTGAGCTGATTCCTGTGTGTCCGGCACCGAGGGTGTAAATAATTTTGCCTTTGTCGACTCTGGCGCTGCCATGAGTGGGGTTTTGGGTGATGTGCAGGCCGCGGCAGTCTTTTCCTCCGGCACCGTCGGGGCAGTCGTCGTTGGCTAATACATCAAGTTCACGTGTTAAGGGGTTTGTGTCGTAACGTAAAAAGAAGAAGTCGGTACCGGAGTCGTCTTTAGCGTCTTGGGGTGGTCGCACTATGACCGTAACGGTGGAGGTGCCGAAGTCTTTAGTGGGTTGTAGCGGATCAGTCCAGGCGTCATCAACGGTGTAGGTAAAGGTGTAATGCGGAGCGGTGCTAGCATCTGGCGCGGTTGGGCCAGCTTGGCCGTTGCTGAACGCGACTGTTAGGTCATTGCAGTAGTCGCCGCCGCCGGTGCAAGTATCGGTGCCTAAAGTTGCTGAGCCGTAGGGCACTGTTCCAAGCGTGAAACCGTCGCATCCTGCGCCGCATTTGTCGTTGTTGAACACGTCAAAAGTGGCGCTGGCTGCGTTGGTGCCGTCACGATACAAATAGATCGTGTCGTTTTCGACAGTGTTCTTTTGCGTGATGTTGATAGTCACAACCGCAGAGTCGGTGCCGGATCGTCCGGTTCTGTATGTGAAAGTAACGGTGGCTGGTGTTTCCACACCACCCGGTGCGTTGTAGGTGAGATAATCGTTGCCGCCGTCTACTTCGACAACTGAAACGCTGCCCACCGATGGTTGAGAGCCGATTATCAGCTCACCGAATTCTTCGTTGCCGTTCCTGAAATCATTGGAAAGCACCGTTAACTGATAAGTCGTGTCGGTGGTAGCGACCCTAGTGACGTTGTATTCATCGCCACGAATGTTCACCCGCAGACGCTGATTCAACTCAACGAATCCGCTGCCGGAACCACCTGCTGAGGTGTAATAAAACGACTCACCAATAAAGCCTCCGTTCAAAGCAATAATGTCTTCGGAAGTGAACTGCCATCTGAACCTGTTATCCGATATCACGCTTAAGGTTCCAAACGTTGGACCGGTATTAGGAATTATTTCCACTTGTTGACACACCGTGCCGCAGGTGTCGTTGTCGTTCACGCTGAAGGTGATCGTCGCGCCTGAATTGTCCCCAGAGG
>JAAXHB010000113.1 GCA_012271125.1 Actinomycetota bacterium
ACGCAAGGATATCGGCGAGCCATTGAGGCTGGCGCCACCGCGCTCCGCGACGGCACGCTATCGGCCGAAGATGCCCGGATCGCCTGGGAGCGGCTCCAAGATGTCGCTTTCTCAGATTTTGGCGGTCAGCTTCTTTCGTTCGTTGATCGGTACTATTCCGACCTCGAAGGTGGTGAAGAGCTTCGCCGAAGGCTTGAAGAGGTCCGCTTCCGGTTGGAGCTGGCGAACCTGGAAGCCCAATTCGTGATCCTTCGTGAAATGGGTTTGCTCGCCGGAGAAACTGCCGAATTCATCGAGGCCGTTCTTGCTGAGGTTCGCGAGAATCCGCCGGATTTCGGTGGCCGGGACCAGGACGACGGTAATCGCGACGAGGACGAGACTGCGGTTGTCCGGTCTCGGGCGGCTTCTTCGGCTCTCATTGACGCCGTAGGAGATGTCAATGACTCGTTCGCGCGCTTCGCAGCCGATTTCAATCGGCAGGCTAGGACGCTGGCGTCAGGTGCTCAGGAATTCGTCGATCGCTTCAACGACATGGGGGCGCAGATCAGGGAGGCTCTCGCCGACGCTTACGTCGACGTCCGCTCGGACGATCGACTCCGACAGATTGTCGGTGACGGCGTTCTCGGAATTCGTGCCGGCGGAGTCCGCCAGGTTTTCGAGCAATTGACGGGGCTCGATTTCAACACCAGCAGCGTTGAAGAGCTACAGGCCGGCCTCCGTGGGCTTTCTGGGTTCGGCGAGGAATTTCGATCCGTTGTCGAGCTACTGATCAACCAAGCCAGTCTCGGCGAGCTTTCCGCCGAGCAACGGCAAGCTGAGATTTCCCGAATCCTGGGATCGTTCTCACCTGGGGGAAGCGCGACGATAGAGTCTCGTATCGAGAACGAGCGCGAGCGCTTCGAAGATGCGCGGCGCGCGCTCGAAATCCTTGGGGCGACGGCTGAGCAATTCGCCGAGCTGGCCGAGCGAGAAGCGGAGGCGATTCAATCGATCATCGAGGCCGAGGTTGACTCACTGCGCGATCTGCGCGACGAGATCACCGGTGATCGCTCTTCCAGCTCGCAGACGTTCGAGTCTGACCTGAGTCGCTTCCGCGAATTGCGATCCCAGATTGAAGGCGGAGACCTGACCAATCTGGACGAATTCAACGACCTGGCGCGCGCTCTGCGCGAGTCCGCCGGCGAAGCGCTCGGCAGCGGCGGCGCGGCTCGAGATGTCGACAATGAGATCCTCTCGGCGATCGATCTCGTCGAAAACCTCTTGGCGTCGCTCGACTCCCTGGCGCCGGAATCCAACGCGGCTCAGGCCGTGCTCGCCGACATCCTTCGAAGCGGCGGGAACGCTCCCGCTGGTGATCCTCGCTTGGCACGGCGCGGGTTCAATGCCGCCTGATCGCAACGCAGCTCGGGGGCTCCGCGCACCTCCGCCGCTCGAGACTTGGCCGCGCGACCAAGGCAGACCGCCGTTTCCGCTGACGCTGCGGCGCCCGTACAGGTCGTAAGAGTCGAAGCGGTAGACAGCGCGGGGCACGATCGAACGGTCGTGGAGTTGATCCGGCGGCTTTTGGCTGAGGAAAAGGCATCCAAGGACGAGCGGCGAGCACTGATGATCGCTTTGGCCGGCGACCTCGAGCGGCAGCACCGAGAAAGCGAGGAGAGTCGCGAAGATTCCCGTTCGCTGCTCGATGACATCAAAAGGTCCGCGGCCGGGCGGGCAGGGAGGCCGGGCCGATGAGTCGGCTCATTATTGCTTTGGACCTGACGCGATCCGACGGCGGGTCGTCGTACCATTTCACGAACGCCGACGCGCTCTATTCGGGCGCCAGCGACTCGCCAGCGGAGACGCCATATAGAAGCAATATCAAGACCGCTCGTCCCGAGTGGTTTCGCGGCGTCCGAAGCTCCATTTTCGAGCCGGCCACCAGCACAATCGGCAATCTCGAGATCTCATGCGCAAATTTGACCGCGGATCAGATCCGCGACCTAAAGCGAGGCGTTTTCGATGTCCGGGTGAGGCGAAAGACGTCCGAGGCCGGCGGCCTCGCCGGCTTTGAGGACCTGTGGGCTGGCCAGAGCCGCGGAATCTATGCTTCAGGGGCCGAGACCTTGACGCTCGAATTCTCGGAGGCAGACGGCGACCAGGGGCGTCTCACTGGCCCTTGTTTGACAGGTGCGGGCACGGGTGTACGACTGTCGGAATCTTCGTTGCTGGTCGGATCGGGCAATTTTTACCCGACGACGCCTCACTCCGAGACCATGGAATGCCTTTGTCGTGTCCGTTACTTCCCCCGCGCTGAAGGTTCGCTTGGCCGGTTTTCGGTCTCTTTTGGGTCCGTCATCCGGCCGGATGGATCGGTTGAGATTTTGACCGATGGCAGCCTGGCACCAACCGCCGCCAAGATCTCGCCCGGGTTGTTTTATTTCGCCCTGGTTCGCGAGGATCTGAAAGTCACCATTTACGGCTGCGAAGCCGGCCAAGTGCCGATTGAGTTGGACTCGATTACGCTCACCGCGCGCCCGGCCGTCGGAACCTTTGCGGCCGGCCCCTATTTCCAAAATTGGGGAGGAATCGATTTTTTCGAGCTTCGCAATTCTTGGGATGTGCGGCCTCTTTCGTCGAAGCCGACGCTTGACCCCTCTCTCTACAATGAGGTTTGGAAATTCGCGGAGATGTCGGGCACCACGATCGCCGGTGAGAACGCCTATTACGGGCTGAACATTTCGGGATCTGGATACGCCTGGGTTGTCTCTGGTGAAGGTGACGACCCGTATCTTTTTACCGACAGCATCGCCGGCTCTGCTCGTCAGCGCGTATTCGGCCGCTGCCGTTCGGTGCCCGGCCAAATTGCCCACTCCGGCACGGGAGCGGTGAGATTTTCAGATCAAGGGCTCTCGGATCTTACAGAGGTTCGGAGAGGCTTCGTCGCGTTCTATCCGGGCGAAACGCTCGTGCAGACGGCCGGCGGCGATATGTCGATGAGCGGTGACCGGCTTTCGCTGGCCGCTTCGAGCCCGCTCACGCTGGCCCGGTTCGTTGCCGGGTTTGTCTCTCCGTCGGTGCCGGGCCAACCGATCGAAATCGCGGGCTCGGGTGGCCAGGATGGGACGTATCGAATCGTCGCTGGCGGCAAAGATCCGCTCGGCCGCTGGCTCGATCTCGAGGCTTCCGGCGGTGGCGCGGCGGGCATTCCCGACGGCACGCTGACCACGGCGGCCGAGGTTCGAACGCCGGCCGGATCGGTCGATTACGAATACGACTTGCGGACCGGTACGATTTCGGGGCTTCCAAGGAATGCGCTCGCCGATGTCCGAGCGGACGTAACCGGTACGACTTCACCATTCGGCCGCGGCGTCCGGACCGAGACGAACGGCTATATGGTCGACGCGTCGGGTTCAGATCTGGATTCCCTCTCCGCGTATACCTTCGTTGCGCAGGGGGTCATCATGTCGACGCCAACCGCTGCGTCTGTCCCTCGATTCTGCTGGCGCTCGGGCAATACCGGACGATGGTTTCACGTAGGGATTGCCATTGTCGGCTCTGCGGACGTTTACGCCTCAAGCGGAGTCGGCGCGCCGCTTCTGACCTCGGGGTCGGCAGAATTGCCGGTCGGAGAAGAAATCACCGTAGCGTTTTCGGTGACGGCAACGGGGCGCCAGGTTCTTACGTGGGGCAAGTTCGGCGAAGAGTTGAGTACGACCAGCAGCGACG
>JAAXHB010000114.1 GCA_012271125.1 Actinomycetota bacterium
GATTACGCCGTCCTGAAATTTAACGACGACATTGGATTGCCAGAGAGCGAACATAACGAGGGGTCCGTGGAGTCTCCCCCTAGGGAGACGCCCATCAGCAACGTCTATTACGTCTTGGCTGAAGCTGTCCTCGAAACTTATGAGCCGCAGCTCAAAGACGCCGAGCATCTCACCACAATTTCAGGCACCGACCTCGCCGGCAGGCGTTACAAGCCGCTGTTTGACTACTTCGCCCACCGAGACGACGCCTTCCGTGTCCTTACCGCCGACTTCGTCGACACAACCGAAGGCACCGGCATCGTTCATATGGCACCCGGTTTCGGTCTCGACGATCAAGACGTCTGCGAAGCCAACGGAATCGAGATCGGCGAAGTCGTCCCCGTTGACGACAAGGGCTGCTTCACCGACGCTGTTGCCGACTGGGCCGGCGTCAACGTGTTCGAAGCCAACCCGGAGATCATCCGTCACCTCAAAAATGCCTGTCGGGTGCTGCGCCACGACTCTTATGAGCACAACTATCCGCATTGCTGGCGCACCGACACGCCGATCATTTATAAGGCCATCAGCAGCTGGTATGTGAAGGTCACCGACATTCGTGAGCGTCTCGGAGAGCTAAATCAGCAGATCAACTGGGTGCCCGACCATGTTCGTGACGGGCGGTTCGGCATGTGGCTCGACGGTGCTCGTGACTGGTCGATTAGTCGCAATCGTTTTTGGGGTGCGCCGATTCCGGTGTGGCGAAGCGACAATCCTGAATATCCCCGCACCGATGTTTATGGCTCTATTGATGAGATCGCTGCCGATTTCGGCGTGCGTCCTAATGACCTGCATCGTCCTTATATAGATGAGCTGACCCGCCCCAATCCCGACGATCCGAGCGGTGCTTCGACCATGCGTCGTGTACCGGAGGTGCTTGACTGCTGGTTTGAGTCCGGTTCGATGCCTTTCGCTCAGCTGCATTATCCATTTGAGAACGTCGAGCGTTTCGAAGCGTCGTTTCCGGCGGATTTCATTGTCGAGTACATCAACCAGACTCGTGGCTGGTTTTACACGTTGCATGTGCTCGCTGGTGCGCTGTTTGACCAGCCGGCGTTTTCCAATGTCATCTGCCACGGCATTCTCCTCGCCGACGACGGTGCCAAGCTCTCCAAAAAGCTGCGCAACTACACCGAGCCGACCGACATTTTCGAAAATCAGGGTGCCGATGCCCTGCGCTGGTATCTGATGGCGTCCAACGTGGTGCGTGGCGGCGATCTGCGGGTCAGCGACACCGGCATTGATGAGGTTGTGCGCCAGGTACTGCTGCCGATTTGGAATGCGTATTCGTTTTTCACAATGTATGCCAACGCTGAGAACTACCGAGCAACGCCTCGAGCTACTAGCTCTGATTTGTTGGACACTTACATCCTCGCCAAGACCCGCACTCTTGTGGATGCGGTGACGGCTCGCATGGACGCTTATGACCTGCCCGGTGCGACATCTGAGATCGCCGGCTTCATTGACGCTTTGAACAACTGGTATATCCGACGTTCACGGGATCGTTTCTGGAACGCCACAGGATCTGAGACCGACACCGACGCTTTCGACACCTTGCATCTGGTGTTAACAATCTTTATGCGCGTCGCTGCGCCGTTTTTGCCGATGATCACAGAGGAGATTTACGCCGGCCTTGTTGACAACAACGGCGGCATGCCAGAGCGCGCAGATGATGAAGTGTCCGTGGCGTCGCGCCATAGTGCGACGCCAATCAGCAATGGCAACAACTCATCAGTTCATTTATGCGACTGGGTTGATCCTGACGCAGAAGGCTTGCCTAACGACCCTGACGGTGTCGCTCGCATGGATTTGCTGCGTGATGCTGCCTCGGTTGCTCTTGGCTTGCGCGAAGACGCCGGATTGCGTGTCCGTCTACCGCTCACTTCGGCAACCATCGCCGGCGAAGGTGCCGCCGATCTTGAACCGCTTGTTGATTTGCTCGCTTCTGAGATCAATGTCAAGGCTGTCACCTTGACCGATGACCTCGGCGCTCACGCCCGCCAAGTCCTGCGCCCCAACGGCAGCATCCTCGGCCCGACTCTTGGCAAAGACGTCCAAACTGTTTATGCCGCTGCTAAATCCGGTGACTGGGTTCTCAACGACGACGGCACCGTCACCGCAGCCGGTCACACCTTGCCCGCTGACAGCTTTGAGCTAGCCGTCGAATCCAACGACGAAGCAGCAACCGTTGGAGCCTTGCGTAGCGCAAATGTTGTTGTCGTTTTAGATACAACCGTCACCGCTGAGCTTGCTAGCGAAGGCTTGGCGCGTGATGTCGTTCGTGTGCTCCAAGAAGCTCGCCGCGACGCCGGCCTTGTCGTCACCGACCGCATCACAACCCAGCTCCACACCGACTCAAGTGAACTAGCAGAAGCGGTTGAAACCTGGCGTGATTACATCGCTGAGCAAATCCTTGCCACAAGCCTTGAACTAGCTCCCGCAGCGCCTGTCGACGCCCATAGTGCCAGCGTCGACAACCATCGTTTCAACTACACCATCACCCACGCTTAACCGAGAGACCCGTAGGCATACCGCTATGAAACGCGGCGGCCGTCCTCCACGAGGTTGATTTCCCAAATCACTTTGGCTAATAGATCGGCTGCCGAAATCGCCGGATAACGCAGCGGATATTCATCATTAACGCAACCTGGGATCGGCGTCAAGATCGTCCAAGGCGTCGGATGACAAAACTGCACCACCGAATAGCGATCCCCGGCTTGCCCCTCAGCAGCGACGACTTGATGAATCCCAGTCGGAATCATTCCGTTGGTGAGGTGCTCCAACATGATGCCGGTGTTGATAATCGCTGCTCCCTCAGGCGGGGTGGCGTCGATCCAGCCGTTGTTGGTGCGTACCTGCAGCCCTGCTGCTGTCGCTCGTGGCAGAGCGGTGATCAAGTTGATGTCGCCGTGCTCAGCCGCCCACACGTATTGCTCGCCCGGTGACGTTTCAATAGGCGGATAATGAATCGCCCTTGTGAGCGAGCTGCCGAACTCGGTCATCGTGTCGAAATAGCTCTCCCCCACGCCTAGACCTGCTCCGATGATTCGCAGCACCCGTTTTTGAATGCCCAGCACTTGGCGATGGAACTCCAGCAGCACCTTTGTGACGCCGGCCATGTCGGCTTCGGGCAGCACCGGCGGGCCGAAGCGCAACGGCTCGGCTTCACGAATTGGATGGCCAACCGGTAGCTCTTCAGTCCAGTTCAGCATCTCCTTGAAGTCAGGGAAATCCGAAATCGCCGCAGTTTCGGTCAGCAGTCCGGTGTAGCCCGTCGCACCGTGTGAGCCCGGCACTACATAGGCGTCCTTGCGTTCCTGTGGCAGCGAGAAAAAGGCTTCAAGGTGCGCGTATGCCTCGTCCAGCATCGTCTCGGACAGGTCGTGAGCCACGTACACGAATCCGGTGGCGAGGCTGCGCATCACCCCGTCAACAACAGCGGCTCGCTGCTCAGCGTTGCCTTGTTCAAAGGTCAACAAGTCGACGTCAAGGATCGCGTTGCTGGTGCCGTTTTGAACCGCCATATCGCGCAGACTACCCGCACCCTCTGACGCAACTCCTTTCCCCACTCCAGACGCCCACCATGCACCACACCTGACACAACATCCCTCACAACTCCCTCCCAAACCCAGACTGCCCGGCACCTACTCACACATTTCGGCGCACACGCCGACCACTCCTAAACGCTTATGTCGTAAAGGATTTGTAACTTTTTCGTCATAAAGTTTGCGCGTGTAATTTCAATCGTGTTATTTTGAGAGGTCCACCGTCCCACGGTGATGCCATCACGGTTCGGGCGATTAGCCCACGGGTCGTCCGAACCGTCTCCCCCACTCCGCATCCACCCCACGACTCAACCGACTCACGCGCACCGCCGCCGCCAACGTCACATCGAAAGGCACTCATGACCCTCACTCAGCCGACAACAATCCCAGAAACAAGCCCAGAAATAAACACCGAACCCGGACTCTTTGACGCACCAGCTGAACTCACAGCCCTCCCCAGCGAGCCCGCTGCCAGCACTAGCAACGACACCCCAAGCATGCGGGTGCGCAAACGCAACGGCACCCTCGAACCGGTCGATCTAAACAAGATCGTCAACGCTGTCGCCCGCGCCGCTGAAGGACTCCTCGGCGTTGACCCGATGACGATCAGCGCACGCACCATCGCCGCCTTAGCCAATGGTGCCACCACCCGCCAACTCGATGAGCTCTCCATCAACACCGCAGCCGGCCTCATCGTCGAAGAACCCAACTACTCCAAGCTCGCCGCTCGCATGCTCTCCACCTACATCGACAAAGAAGTCCGCAACCAGAACCTCCCCTGGTTCTCCGAGTCGGTCACCTGCGGCCACGCCCTCGGGCTAATCAGCGACGAAACCGAAGCCCTCGTCCAAACCAACGCCCCAAGCCTCAACGCCGCTATCGACTCCCAGCGTGACCGCCATTTCGAGTTCTTCGGCCTGCGCACCGTCTATGACCGCTACCTGTTGCGCCATCCCGAAACCCGCAAGGTCATCGAAACCCCGCAGTACTTCTTCATGCGTGTCGCATGCGGGCTCAGCAACGACGTCAACGAAGCCATTGCCTTCTATGACCTCATCTCCTCGCTTGCTTATCTGCCGTCAAGTCCGACCCTGTTCAACTCCGGCACCACGCATGCGCAAATGTCAAGCTGCTACCTGCTCGACTCCCCTGAAGACTCCCTTGAAGCCATCTACCGTCGCTACTCCGACATCGCTCAGCTGTCCAAATTCGCCGGTGGTATCGGCGTGGCATGGCATCGCATCCGCTCCAAAGGCTCGCTCATTCAAGGCACCAACGGCTTGTCCAACGGCATCGTCCCGTGGCTCAAAACCCTGGATTCGTCGGTCGCCGCGGTCAATCAGGGCGGACGCCGCAAGGGTGCCGCCTGCGTTTACCTCGAGACCTGGCACGCCGACATTGAGCAGTTCTTAGAGCTGCGTGACAACACCGGCGACCATTCCCGACGCACCCATCACATCAACCTCGCCAACTGGGTGCCTGACTTGTTTATGGAACGGGTTCAAAACAACTGGCAATGGAGCCTGTTCGACCCCAAAAAGGTGCCCGAACTTGTTGACACCTACGGCGACGAGTTCCGCCAGATTTATGAACAAGCCGAACGTGATCAGCTATATGAACGACAAATCCCAGCTCAGCAGCTTTATTCACGCATGATGCGCACTTTGGCTGAAACCGGCAACGGCTGGATGACATTCAAGGATTCCTCTAACACAAAATGCAACCAGACCGGTGCTGTTGCTCCCGACAACGACGCCGGTAATGACGCCAGCAACAACCATGCCGGCAACGATCATGGCAGGGTCGTGCACCTTTCAAACCTGTGCACTGAGATCATTGAGGTCACCAGCAAAGACGAAACCGCGGTATGCAACCTCGGCTCAGTCAACCTCTCTGCTTTCACTATCAACAACGACGGTGCTGGTGGCTTGCTAGAGCGCGAACGCAACGAGGCGGCACCCATCAGCATTGATTTCACACGCCTCGGTGACGTTGTTCAAACCGTCATCAAGTTCCTAGACCGTGTTATCGACATCAACTTCTACCCCACCGACGAAGCTGCGTCATCTAATTCGCGTTGGCGTCCTGTCGGGCTTGGTCTAATGGGTCTTCAAGATGTGTTCTTCAAGCTCGGCATGCCCTTTGACTCCCCCGAGGCCCGTCAGCTCAGCCGTCAAATCAGCGAGCACATTTATTTCAATGCCCTCTGGTCCTCCACCGAACTCGCCGAAGCCAACGGTGCTCACGATGCCTATGACTTGACCCGCGCAGCCGGCGGCGATCTTCAATTTGACCTCTGGGGTGTTGAGCCGTCAAACGATCTCGACTGGCCGGCTTTGCGTGAGCGTGTCGCCAAGCACGGCTTGCGCAACTCGCTTCTAATCGCAATCGCTCCCACCGCTACCATCGCCGCCATCGCCGGCTGCTCAGAGTGCATCGAACCCCAGGTCTCCAACCTGTTCAAGCGTGAGACCCTCTCAGGTG
The DNA here is from genome assembly GCA_012271125.1 of Actinomycetota bacterium. Taxonomy (GTDB): domain Bacteria; phylum Actinomycetota; class Acidimicrobiia; order Acidimicrobiales; family Aldehydirespiratoraceae; genus JAAXHB01. The sequence continues at coordinate 6,066 of JAAXHB010000114.1, forward strand.
AGTTCCTACAGATCAATCGTCATCTTGTGTCTGAGCTCAAGACTCTCGGGCTTTGGGACGCTGAGATGATCGCTGAAATCAAACTCGCTGAAGGCTCAATTCAAGGCATCGAACGCATCCCCGAACGCCTACGAGCGATTTATCGCACTGCTTGGGAGCTACCGCAGCGTTCGCTAATTGAAATGGCAGCAGATCGTGGCGCATTTATTGACCAGAGCCAGTCGCTGAATCTCTTTATCGAGTCGCCCACGATTGGCAAGTTGTCGTCTATGTATATGTATGCCTGGCAGTCCGGCCTAAAGACGACTTACTACCTGCGCTCACGTCCTGCCACCCGCATCAACCAAGCCACAAGCCCCAACGGAAACGGCACGAACGGCTCCGGTCCGCCTCGCCATAGCGAACCCCTGCCTTCTCGCTCCGAGGGCAGCTCGACTGCGGAGCCTCGCTTAGTTCCAGCCGCCGACTTCAGCGCTGCTTCAAACGGCGCAGGCAACACCGAATTCCGTGATGCCGAGGCTCTGGCCTGTTCGTTGGAGAACCCCGAAACATGCGAAGCTTGCCAGTAATGGCAGCTCCCGCAGAATCCGCTATAGAACAAGCCGCGCAACCCGACCCGCTCCTCGACCCCAGCTCCCAGACCGACGACACAGCCCAGGGCGCTAAGCAGCGGCCCAACATCTTGGATCCCGGCTTTGATCTCACCTTGCGCCCCATGCGTTACCCAGATCTTTTTGAGATGTATCGCGACGCCATCAAGAACACCTGGACTGTCGACGAAATCGACTTCGCCGATGACCTAATCGACCTTGACCGCCGTCTCCTCCCCGCCGAAAAACACCTAATCCGGCGTCTAGTTGCGTTTTTTGCCACCGGCGATTCCATCGTCGCCAACAACGTGGTACTGAACCTTTACCGCCACATCAACTCCCCTGAAGCGCGCATGTATTTGTCACGTCAGCTCTATGAGGAGGCGTTGCATGTTCAGTTCTATTTGAACCTGCTCGACAACTACATCCCCGACCTTGACGAACGAGCTGAAGCCTTCGCCGCCGTAGAAAACATCCCCTCAATCCGTGCTAAGGCCGAGTTCTGCTTCAAGTGGATGGATCATGTCGGCGACGAACCACTGCGCACCGTCGATGACCGCCGCCGCTTCTTGTTGAACCTGATCTGCTTCGCCACCTGTATTGAGGGTCTGTTTTTCTTTGCTGCGTTTGCTTATGTGTATTTCCTGCGCTCCAAGGGCTTGCTCAATGGGCTGGCGGCAGGCACCAACTGGGTGTTTCGTGATGAGTCCATGCACATGAACTTCGCTCTTGAGGTGATTGCCATAGTGCGACGCGAAGAACCCGACCTCTTTGATCGTGAGCTAGGTGCCCAGGTCTCAGAAATGCTTGCCGAAGCAGTCGAGGCTGAGTACCAATTCGCCGAAGATGTTCTCGGGTTAGGTGTTCACGGCATGTCCACCGCTGACACCCGCGCCTATTTGGAGTTCGTCGCCGATCAGCGTCTCGTTCAGCTTGGATTGCCCACCCGCTTCGGCTCCAAGAACCCGTTCTCGTTTATGGAGCTCCAAGATGTCCAGGAGCTCTCTAACTTCTTTGAGCGCAAGGTCAGCGCCTACCAAGTCGGCGTGTCCGGCGACATCTCCTTCGACGAAGACTTCTAACCCCCATCATCGCTAGGCGGCCACTCGATCCGAGGCCTATCTGCCTCTAGATACTCGCCAAAGGCACGGTCGAACACAGCCTGCGAGCACCACAAAGTCACGGCAAGAAATAGCACGGGCTCTGCCTCATCTCCCAGCTCCTCCAAAAGAGGCGTCGCGAATTCGTGAAGCAATCCAGGTTCGCCGTGTCTCATGTAGTCACTGCACATGTCTCTAATCGCATCGTGGAAGTCAGTGCACACCCTCTGCAGCCCAGCGGCTTCCGCCACCGGCGTTGTGAGCTCAGCGAGAATTTTCTCGGCCTCGTAACTCTCATCCGCTACTGCAAACACCTGAGAACACTCTTCCAACAAAATCATCTTTGAATCCTCACCAGAACACCCGCCGGCGGCACCAACACCCACAACTAGTGCCAAGGTCATAGAAACCCATTTTTTCTGCATCGGTGCCCTCCCTAAGCGCTATATAAAACATAGATTACTAAATCTTTGCCTATTTAAATTTCATTTATAATATGCTTAACCGTTAAATCCACCTAGCAAAGCTTACCAGTCAGGCAAACACTTCAATTCCAAGATAGTTTGCTAATGTCACAGTCCGTTAGTAAAGCAGTGGCAGCTCGGAAATCCACCGATCACCACCAACCCAAGGAGAAATCAATATGTGCGTAGCTAGACACTTAACCCACGAAGAAGTCGTTTTAAACCACATTGAGCAGCTGCTCGAGGAAGGAAGAACGTCAGGTGTGCTGATGCAAGTGCTCCAGCGTAAGTATGACGGTGACTCACAGGAGGAGAGGCGGATAATCAAAGCTCCAGAAAAGGTTGTTGACCTTGTTGAGCAGCTGACGATCGGGTATAACGCTGAGGATCGATACGGTCTTAAACCGGTTATCACCAAGCTCACACCACAAAAGGCTCTAATCAAAGCACTGCTCCACCATGATGCGGTTAAAGCAACTCAACGCGTGTTAAAGATCGTTGAGAGAGAGCTTGCCAAACTGCCGCCCTTGTCGGTGGAGGCTTACTACTACCCCGTGCGAGACGCCCTGTATGGATCGGAAGAGCCGGTTACCACACAACACCTGCTTCAACAAGTGGAGCAGAATGCAGCTGATCGACTGGGTCCCGCTGACTACGTTGACTCACCATCTGGTGAAGCCATGTGGGCAAGCCAAGCCAAACTCCAGCTCTTGGAATTAGTCGAGCGTGGACAGGTTTCGTTCGATCCTGACAGTGGTACCGGTCGTGGACAGTGGACTCTTACCGACCACGGGCGACGAGTTGAATGGTGTGGCACAGGTCGACTCAGGATTGAGTCAATGATAAAGAGTCAAAGAACTCCACTTGAATGCCTCCGCGAGCTCAAGGAGTGCCTAGCTGCGCAAGAAGACCACCACCGCAGGCACGAACTTGAAACCTGCGAGGGAATGGGCGACATAATCAAAATTTTGGAACCACGAACATGCCAAGGCATGGATCGAGTGGTCGAATTTGACCCGACCGCCGAACACGGCATGTAAGTGACCAATCAGGACTGACCAAGGCACAAGAAATGAGGCTGCCCGATATGTAGTCGAGCATTACCCGACGTCATGGCCAACGCGCGTTAACCGCCAATACATTGGCCCGCAAGGGCTGAATTTAGGCATGCGCGTCTAATCTGATGGGTAATGGAGCATCAGATTCGGATCGACGAAGAGGTGCTCGCGGCTCTTCAAGAAATGGCGGAGCCGTTTGTGGATACGCCCAACACGGTGCTTCGCCGACTTCTGGGTCTAGAGCTGCCCGACTCCAGCGATGATTCGGTTCATGAGGACACGTCCCAGGAACAAGTCGATCCTTGGAATACTGAGCCCGACGAGGAATCCGATTTTCTAGTCGACCGATCTGTCGGACCTCCGTCGCGTCCACCACACATGATGAGGCGCATGACGTCTGACGTTATGCCCGACAGTGGCATGGCTAGTGCCATGCCACCCCGCACCGCTCCCCCACCCCGCCAAATGCCCACACCTCGCACCCGCGCCAAACGAGGTTCGCTGCTGCCTATTTCTGCCTACCGCATTCCGATACTTGAAGCCCTGGTGGAACTCGACGGCTCGGCGGCGGCTTCTCGTGTCCTTGAACTCGTCGAACCCAAAGTTGCCGACATCTTGAACCCCGCCGACAGGGAACAACTTGAATCCGGCAGTATCCGCTGGGCCAGCCGCGCCCAGTTCGCCCGCCTCGACCTAATCAGCGACGGACATATGCGCAATGACTCCCCCCGCGGCGTCTGGGAAATCACCCCCACCGGCCAAGACCTAACCACCAACACACCATAAGTTGATTCTTATTTCTTTCTGATATATTCAGAGCATCGGTTAGTCTGAGTGCTAGCGAACCTGTGAAGTAGCTAACCCGCACTGCGGCGTCCCAATACCAGTCAACCAACTGGAGGTGGACGCCTCATGCCACAACCCAAATCATCACTCACCTTCTTCACCGACCGCTGCCTAGGAGATGGCATTATTCCACAAGGACTTCGAGACGCAGGACTAACTATTGTCACCATGAATGAGCACTACGGCAAATACCCATCCCACGGCATCAGTGACCCGCTTTGGCTAAAACTTGTGGGAGAGAACGGCTGGGTAGCCCTCACAAAAGATATGGAAATACGGCGCAACCCAAATGAACGACAAGCGGTGCTTGACTACGGCGTTCAAGGCTTTGGTCTCTCTAGGCAAGACCTCAAGGGTCCGGCTGCTTTGGACCGTTTTCTCCAATACATACCGGAGATTCAGCGTGCTTGCCACGTTCCCGGACCTTTTTGGTATTCATTGCAACCTGACAAAATTGTCAAGGTCTTGTGATCTAGGTCGCTGTAATCTGACCTGAACAGAAACTAGGAGGCGCAAAATGAAATTGCTCGTTGAGACTCGCTTTGACTATCCCCAATACACCCAAGCTGAGGTAGCCCGGTGTGTGGGAGTGGCACGCAACACCATCAGAGATTGGTGCTCGCTCCCCGTGTCGGAGAATGGCAGCAAGCCACTTTGCAACGTCCCGCTGGTTACTCGCATTTCGCCTGACAAGCCCTATCCAGAGACAATTCCCTTTATTGGGATGGCTGAGGCTGTGGTCATGACATCTCTGTTCAAGGGCTGCCAATCAACAAAACGATTACGGCCCGCCATTGAAACGGTTATCGCCGAATTGGACATCAAACACCCTCACGCATCAAAAAGGTTTCACACCGCGGGCGCAGAGATCATTTACGACTACGACAAGCATTGCTCGACTAATGGCTCGGACAGCTCACCTACACGACTTGTCGAGTTTCGCGATGGTCAACATGTCTTCGTGGATGAAGTGGCACATGAGCTTGAAACAATCCAATACCACACTGACGGCTACCCATCACAGCTACGACTCCCGGGCTACCCCAATGCCAAGGTGATCGCTAACCCCGCTGTTTGTGGCGGTCAACCCATCTTCTCCCACGGCATCGGGTATCGAGTATGCGACGTAGTCAGCCTCTTTCGAGTGGGTGAACCCATAGAGAAGGTGGCTAAGGAATATCCCGTGCCGATTCCTTACATCCAAGAAGCCTTACGAGTAGAAATCCAAGCCGCCCACCGCTAACCCCAAAACCTGACCCGTCGCCGCTAGAACTGAGATCATGTCCCTGGAAGAAGGCATTGGGGTTGGGGTGGGGCGGTGTTGGTGGCCGGGGGATGACCCGGAGTACATCCGGTACCACGATGAGGAGTGGGGACGTCCGGTCACAGATGACCGGACACTGTTTGAGAAGCTGTGCCTTGAAGGATTTCAGGCGGGCTTGTCATGGCTGACGATCTTGCGAAAGCGAGAGAACTTTAGGGCTGCGTTTGCGAACTTTGAAATCGCGCAAGTTGCGAAATTTGATGACAGTGACATTGAGCGACTGCTAAGCGACGCTGGCATCGTTAGACATCGAGGAAAGATCGAGTCAACCATCAACAACGCCAATCGAGCTATCGAGCTGCAAGATGAGTTCGGATCATTATCCGATTACATCTGGCACTGGAAGCCTGAAACGCCTTTGCCGGCACCAAAGACCATGGACGATGTCCCAGCGACAACCCCAGAGTCCATAGCCATGGCTCGTGACCTCAAGAAGCGAGGCTGGAGTTTTGTGGGACCTACCACGGTGTATGCCTTTATGCAAGCCATGGGCCTCGTTAACGACCATCTTGATGATTGTTTCTTAAGGAGCCGATTGCTTTAGGGCAGAAGCTTTGCTCGCAACAACTAGTGGCATCTAGATTGCCGGAGCTGTGGGCGTAGAGTTTGGGGGTGGGGAAGGCAGCGTTGGTGGGGATCACAGGCAGGTCAAACACGGCTGGGCAACTGGGACTAAAGCCGGACAATCTCAAGGACTTAGATGTTGACCTTTATTTCCGAGATTACGCACGGGCAGTGCTGGGAGCGGGCGGGATACCGGTATTTCTTTCTTCAGATACCAGCCCTGAGCAGTACTTTCCACATCTTGACGGAGTGCTCCTAAGCGGCGGCACCGACGTTGACCCGGTCCGCTACGGACAAGAAGCAGTACCGGAGATAATCCCCCCGGAGCCGGACAGAGACGTCTTCGAATTAGACCTGCTAGATGCCGCCACAAAACGAGGCTTGCCGGTGCTTGGCATTTGCCGCGGCATTCAGGTCATGAATGTTTACGCAGGTGGCACGCTCAACCAACACGTTCCTGCACACTCACGTTTTGATACCGCTCCTGCTGAACCCGTCCATCAGGTGACCTTCACCGCAGGGACATTGGCTAACGAACTTTACGGCAACACCATCGAAGTGAACTCACTTCACCATCAAACGATTGACGATGTTGCGCCCAAATGCGAAGCAAGCGCACATAGCGACGACGGCTCCGTCGAAGCCATCGAGTCAAAAGAGCTCAACTGGCTAGGCATCCAATGGCACCCTGAAATGATGGCGGAACGTGACAGCGACCCTGCCGTCAAATGGTTAGTGAACTCAGCTAGCAGCCTCGTCTAAAACGGCTCGTGCAACATCAGGCACGTCGGTGAGAATCCCGTCAACACCCATTGAAGCAAGCTCAGCCATGCGGGCGGCGTCGTTGACAGTCCACACAAAAACTTCCAAGCCGACTTCATGAGAGCGGCGCACAAGGTTCGGGTCGACCACCGAGTCATACACGTGTATCCCAGCCATGTCATAAGCCGTAGCGCGTGCCACAGCTGATGCCGGATCGGTAATGCCACACACAAGCGCAATAGGAATAGACGGCTCGGCCTGCTTGACAGCGCTGATAGTGCCGACGTCAAAAGATGACACGAACACCTTCTTAGGATTGCAGTAAGCGCTGACAACGCCGGCGACAGCGAGCGCCACCATGTTCTGATCGTCAAAGTCGGGATCGCCAGGGAGGTTCTTGATTTCCACGACAACGCCCATGCCTTCGCAGGCGTCTAATGCCTCAACCAGGCTTGGCACATCAGAAGGCAACGCATCGGCGTTGACACGATTGACCCGTCGACCATCGGCAAGGTGAACGTCATGGTGAACAACAGCGACCCCATCGGCGGTGCGGCGCACGTCGAACTCCACCCAGTCGGCACCGAGCTCACGGGCCTTGTGGAATGCCTCGATGGTGTTGCCGACAGCTGCCTCGCTGGCACCACGATGTGCAACAACCAGTGTCATGAGCGCAGGTCTAAGCCAGGGTCAGGCAGGCAGCAGTCAGCTAAAGCCGATGTGATGTGACCCCGACGGACCGATCTCAACATGGGTGATCTTTGACCCTGCCACTGCGTATTCGCGGCCCTTGTCGTCGGTGATCCACAACACCTGTGGCTTGCCGGCCATGGCTCGCTCAATGCTGAGCTTGATGCCGTCACGGTCGGTTCCTTCAGGCATGGTGATCGTGAGCGGCGAGTTAGCGTCGGTTATTCCAATTCGAACTTCCACATTGTCTCCTGGATTTGTCGGTTCTTGTTGATTAGATCTGACTTAAATCAGCGCAGAATGATGTCGGATAAGGATCAGTTGACTAGCGGATTACTAGCTCAGGGTGGCTGCGCTTCGATGGGGCATGGGACTCCACCCACTCCGCGATACCAGCAAACACCGCTGCTTCTTCACCGTCTGGATCAACAGCCATCACTGGGCGTCCCGAATCGCTGCCCTCTCGTATCGGCATCGTCAACGGCACCTGCCCGACCAATTCCACACCCAAGGTCTTGGCAAGCTCGGCACCTCCACCGGCACCAAACAACGGGTAGTGCTTGCCGTCGTCGCCGGTGAACCATGACATGTTCTCAATCACGCCACGCACCTCAATGTTGACCTTGTCGAACATGAACGCCGCCCGTTGCGCCACACGCTGCGCCGCCGGATTTGGTGTGGTCACCACATAAGCCTCCGAGCGAGGCAAAAACTGCGCCAATGAAAGCGAGATGTCGCCGGTCCCAGGCGGCAAATCAACCAACAAATAGTCAGGGTCGTCCCAAAAAACGTCGGTAAGGAACTGCTCAAGCGCCTTGTGAAGCATCGGCCCACGCCAAATCACCGGCTGATCCTCCTGAGCGAAAAACCCCATCGAAATGCAGCGCACGCCGTGCACCTCAGGCGGCACGATCATCTCGTCAATGACCGTCGGGGGACGATCCACGCCAAGCATCCGAGGGATCGAAAACCCCCACACGTCGGCATCGACCACCGCCACCGACGAACCCCGAGCCGCCAAAGCAATCCCAAGATTGGCCGTCACCGAAGACTTACCAACCCCGCCCTTGCCCGACGCAATCAACAACGACCGTGTGCGATTCCCCGGCTCGGCAAACGGAATCGCCCGACCCTCGGCATGGCCGTGCGCCTCACTCGACCCAGCGGTCGAACCAGGATCGCCATGCAGTTTGGTGCGCAGCTCGGCACGCTCAGCGTCGCTCATCACAGTGAAATCAAGCGTCACAACCTTGACATCATCGACCACCAGCAAAGCATCGCTCACCCGATTCTGAATCTCATTGCGCAGCGGGCAACCAGCAATCGTCAGAGCAATCCGCACCTCCAGATGCCCGCCGTCAATGTCAACACCCCGATACATCCCCAAATCGACAATGCTGCGATGAAGCTCAGGGTCCTCAACAGGTCGCAGCAGCTCCACGACCTGCTCTTCGGTCACAGGCACACGCGTAGGCTAACTATGGTGCTGTTGCATCTAGTGCGCCACGTCTCGGCGGGCATTCGGAGCTGACCTAGCCATTTAGTCCTGTGATGATCTCCACATCGGGGTCAAAGGCAGCCACTGCAAACCAGAACGTGTCGAGATGCTCAACTGGCGTAAGGTCGGGTGCTGTGGTGGTTCCGATTGGTTTGCCAAGGATGTTGTAAGTAGCGCCGGTGCTCGAGTCCTCGAAGATTCCGTCAGCAGCCTCCATCAAAGACAGTCCAGCGGGTCGCAAGAAGACTCCGGTCGCACCTACGTCTTTGCCCTCAGAAATAGTGCTGGAATCCAGTGCACTAGCTGTTCCCGGCGCAAACAATGCAACTAGATCAACGCCATCTGCTGTGAACTCCACCACTCGATGCTGCTCCAATAACTCCAGTGGCACAACCGTGTAGGAATCGACCTGACGAACCGCCACAACACGTGTCATGGGTGCCAACCGGTCATCTAAAGCACCGCGGAACAAGAACGGCGTGCCGTCGGCAGCGTCATAGCCAACATAGGGGTTGAACCCGTAGCGGCGGGCATATCCAGTGTCTTGAGACAACACCCAGCCTTTTGGGTGCGTGGCGACAAAGTCGCCGAATCGCACCGTTTGTATCGGCAAAAAGTCGAGCTGAGAGCCTGTGAGATGCCCAGCCACGGCTTGGCCGGTGAAGTGAGACCAGAGGCTCTCGGTTTGACGGTCATACATGACAAGTGACGAGTTATACAGCTCACCTGAGGTTCCAAAGTCCAGTATCTGCTCACCGACCCGCCGGTCATATGCCACAGCAGAGTTGCACAGCGGGCAATATGAAATCGTCACCGGCACTCCGCCGACGGTGCCGTTGACCAGCTCATGCCAGGTCATTATTCGCAGCGGATACGCCCTGGCGTCGTCGTTGACGTTTAACGCCAGAACAGGTTCACGTTCGGCGAGCCAGTCCACGTCGGCGACCTGCTCGAAGTCCGGGTCTTCTAAAGCGGGGATGGCATCGGGCGGCACTCCCCCGGTTGTGATTTCCGCAAGGTCGACCAAAGGCGCTGGCAAGTCGGGGTTGTCACGATCTCGTAGCGCGCTTGGGACGTCTTCACGTTGCGACGACGGGATCGGAGCTGCGGTAGTCGTCGGATCAGAGCCTTGCCCGGATTCAAACGCCGAGTCGTCGTCGACAACTTCACCGGCGGCTGTATCCGGCATGGCATTTGACGGCTGTGCAGAGGTGGCTATTGAGTCACCCGACGTGTTCGTGGAGCTGCAACTGGCTACAGCAATGATCGCCACAGAACTGATTACCCCAGCAACGATTACTGCTGGGCTTACTGCTGGCATGGCTACCTTTACTCGCATCGCCTAGGTGACACTACCCATAGGACTTACCCAGCAAGGAGAACTAATGAAACCCATCCCCGCCGCCATCGCAGCGCGAAATCCACAGGCAGAAGCTGCCGCCCTTGTGGGTAACGACTACAGCGTCAGAGTGCTCGAGCCCAGCCCTCCAGCCGTCACCGAAGCGCCCTTTTTTGCCGACGACCCAACCGATCCGACACGTGACGCAGCTGACAAGCCTGTGGTTGCGCCCCACACTGCCGGTGACTTCTACTGGAACGACATCCTCAAGAAACGCAAAGACCTCAAGGAGTTCGCTGCAGATCGCTGGCTAGGTGCTCGACGACAGCTGCCAGAGTTGCCGGATAACTACACCGAGGCACGCAGCGACTTTCACCGGCTCGCATATGCGGTGGTTGCCTCGGCTCGCTATCAAAGCAACGCCAAGTTCGGCCTGCGCTACACGCTCAATGGATTCGGTACGCCCTTTTTTAACAACAACACACAGGTCCGGGTTGTCGGTGACACCCTTGTGCTACAGAAAGGCAACACTGCCACGACCCAAAAAATCACGACCCTGAATGCAGCCGCTGAGTTCCTGAGCACCAAGATTGACACGACCGCAGCTGAACATGACAGCCCCGAACTAGGCGACCCAGACAGGGCTTTGGCAACAAGTCCCGAAGTGGGCAACTTTCTAGGCGAATGGTTCGGGCTAGCCGCCGCAGCCCTAGAAGAAATGCGCTATGTCCCGATTGCCCACGACCCGGAACGCCCGCAGCTGTGGCCCGGCCATTTCGATTATGCCATTGCCGAGGGCAACCACGACGATCGCCAGCGTGCGACCTACGGCTTTTCGCCCGGCGATCACAACCATCTCGAACCTTATGTGTATGTGGGACCCTGGGGATATGTAAGCAAACGCAAGGAGCCGATTTGGAACGCCGAGGCGTTTCGGGGGCGAATTTTGCCCTATTCGGAGCTGATAGAAGCCCCGGATCACTATCAGAAAACGGTCGACTTTATGGACGAAACCCGCAGCGTCCTAAGAGAAAAGGTTCGCTAGTTGACGACAACGTCTGCGACTGCAGGAGATGACAACGACGGTTTAGATGATGACGGTTTAACCGTTGACGTCTTCGATTAGGGCTTCCTTAAGAGCAACCGCTGCGGCTACGCGCTCACGCAGGTTTGCCCGCTCAATTAGTTCCTGAGCGAACACAGGCGGATCGAGCGAGTCAAACGCCTCAAGTTCAGCTGCGGCTCGGTCGGCGTCGCCTTGCTCAAGGGAAATGATGGCGCGGAAGAGTCGAGCGTCGGCGTAAGTCGGATCGATGGCGATGGCGTCGTCGATATAGACCAAGCCGTCGGCTAGAACCGCCTGTCGTTCGTCAAAATCTTCGGATTCATCGACAGCTCGTGATGTGAGCCAGCCTCGATAGGTCAACGCTTCAATATTGGAGGGAGCTAGCTCTAGCGCCTGGTCGTATAGCTCAATAGCACCTTCTAAGTCGCCTTGCGAAAGAGTTGCCTGAGCATCGAAAATGAGCTGACGTGTGGATGCTCGGATGTCGCCTGTGACGGACTCGCCGCTGCTTCGACTACCAGAGAACCTTGCCACGAGAACTCCTGCTGCGGCTGCCACGATCCCGATGGCAACTATCCAAACCAATACGTTTCGTCGGTAGCGGGGAGAAGTAACTGAGGCTGATGACGGAGCAGAATGCGGCTGAGCTGTCTCCGTGGTGGTGATGACAGTGGCGGCGGCGATTTGTGTGTCACTGCTAGGACGCAGCTTCAACACGAGCACTACAGCGATACCTGCTGCGGCAACTACGGGAAGAACCCATACAAGGCTGGTGATCCCGCTGCCGGACGGGTTGTAGTCAATGCTGACGTCATAAGCGGCGACTAGCTGATCACGGATGTAGGCGTCAGTTCGCCCTTCATCAACCCACACTGCTATTTGGCGACGAATTTCGCGGGCAACAGGCACATCGCTTTGCGCTACCGACTGACCCGCGCACACTGGACAGGCAAAGTCCTCTGCCAGATCGTTGACACGGTCAGCATTCGTGAGAGGCGGGCCCTCATCTAGCGCTCCGTAGGTCAAGAACCCGCCAGCAACCACCAGTGCCGCAATCCAACTGATGCCACGCAGCTTCATGACGTAGTCAACTGCTCGATGACAGCATCTATTCCGTCAGCGGTCACTCCGCCGAGTTGTTTCCATACGACCACTCCCGATGGCGCCACCAGATACGACTCAGGCACGCCGGTCACCCCATAGGCAACCGCAACCTGGCCGTAGCCCTCGGCCACCACCGGCCAGTCCCCTCCGTTTCGTTCAAAGAAGTCCCGAACCCGCTCAGGGGTGTCATCAAACACCACCGACACCACCGCCCCATCGTCGGCGCGACGCTCGTGGAACTCGATCAGCTCAGGATGCTCAACGATGCACGGCACACAGGTTGTGGAGAAAAAGTTCACCAGCACCCAGCGGCCACGCCAGTTGTCGAGGTCAAAGTCTTCACCGTCGTTGGTGACACCAACGATTGCCGGTGCTAGTTCTCCAACGATTGAGCTCGACGACCGTCGCTGCACGCCTGAGTCCCTAGTTGCCAACACGATCATCAGCAGTGCTGCGAGCACTCCGACCGCGATGACAACCCACTTAAGCGGTCCAGCAGTTTTGGCGGTGTTGTTGTCGTTGTTATCCGTTGGTTCGCTCATGTGACGAGGCTCGCTTCTTGTGGCACGCTCTCAGGAATGCGTCGAGACCCTCGTGACGGAACTAGCGACAAGGCTGTCCCTAAGGCGATAACGATTCCGCCAATCCAAAGCCACACGACCATCGGTTGAACCGTTACCCGCAGGACAACCTGATCAACTGAGGCTTCGCCCTCTGGAAACGACACAACCGACAAGGCAACGTCGTCACGCCAAGTGGAACGCACCGATGGAATACCGATGGTGCTCGACCCGAATGGATATCGAGCCACGGCTGGGGCGTACACCTTGGCGTCATCGATTCGCACCCGAGCGACACGCTCCACACGATTGGGATGCTCACGCAGCTCTGAGCCGAGATAGGTCACCTCATGGCCTGCAAAAGTCGCCGACTGATACGGCACCATGGTGAACTCGCTCTGACGCACATAGGAGTTGCTCGCCGCTAACGCCACCCCGATCAGGACAACGCCCACATGGACGATCATCCCGCCGCCGGATCGCCCGAGGAGACCTCTGAGACGATTTGGGCGTGGCTTGCGAATGTTCAAGGAGATTTGGCGTAGCGCAGAGCCGCCCGCAAAGCCGCCCAAACCAAATGCCAAAAGCGGTGCCCAGCCTCGAGCACCGCTCAACACGGCTACGGCGATGGAGCCGGCACCTGCCCAGACCGGCACGGTAAGGCGGCGCACGAGCAGGCCTCCTACTTTTCGGGGAGAGTTTGAGGGGCGCGGCGAGTCAGGTGTAGAGCTGTCGGGGCGGCGACCCCATGGCAACACTGGCGCTATCGCCATCAAAAACAACAGGGCAAACCCAATCGGCTGAGTCATTCGCTGAAAATACGGCGCACCCACCGACACCGTGCGCCCGTCAAACGCCTCCACCAACAGCGGAAACACCGTCCCAAGCAGCACCACAAACGCAAACGCAGCAAATAATGCGTTGTTGGCCAAAAACGCCCCTTCACGACTGACCGGCGTGCCGATCCGAGACACCTCATCTCGCAACAACCCGCCACGCCATGCGATCAAACTCAGCGAAACCGCCACGATCACCCCGAAAAACCCAAGTATCGACGGCCCGATGCCGGACTCCGTGAAGGCGTGAACCGATGCCAGCACACCTGAGCGGGTCAAAAACGTCCCCAGAATCGTCAGCGAAAACGTGGCAATGATCAGCGACAGGTTCCAAACCCGCAGCAAGCCCCGCCGCTCTTGCACAATCACCGAATGCAGATATGCAGTGCCGGTCAGCCACGGCAACAGCGAGGCGTTCTCGACCGGATCCC
>JAAXHB010000115.1:0-266 GCA_012271125.1 Actinomycetota bacterium
ATAGTTAGTAATTAGGCTAAGTATAAATGACTAAGGACAATGGTAGTCTTATAGAGATATAATGGTAATAAGGCTAGGTAGGTATAAAATATACCGATTGCCATTAAGAGCTAATTATTGTGTGATAAAAGTTGTCAGAGGACAGCCTAATAGAAGTGCGTACAGACTAGTAAAGTAGACGGTAAAAATAAGCTAGTAGATAATAATAGTAAAGAGTATATGAGACTAGTCGACTATATAAAATAAGAGCTTTGTACTACTGACGA
>JAAXHB010000115.1:279-2642 GCA_012271125.1 Actinomycetota bacterium
TATAGAGATATAATGGTAATAAGGCTCGGGTGGTATAAAATATAGGGATTGCCATTAAGAGCCAATTATTGAGTGATAAGAGTTGTCAGAGGACAGCCTAATAGAAGTGCGTATAGATTAGTAAAGTTGACGGGTAAAATAAGCAAAAGAAATAGTAGGTAAGGGTACTGTAAAAGAGTACTGGGATAATAATAGTGGGAGAGAAGCACAGTGGTGTAATAGCATAAGCCGGTAATATCGGTAAGGTACTATAGCAATATAGTCTGTGCGCTAGAAATATAGGAAAAATGTGTCTAAGTAAACAGTATATAATAGTCACTAATAAGGCTATAGAGGTATACAAGGCCTGTTAAAGGGCTGGTGGATAAATGCAGCAAAGCATATGCAATATATGCAGCGAAGATAGGCAAGAGGATAAGTAGAGAGGCCTGTAAAGACTATCAAGCGGATAAAGCTATAATATAATAGAGCAAGAGATAAAAGCGCCAAGAGAAGAAGAGAAATCGGGCAGCAATTGGAGACATATAGAGTAGGTATACCCTACGAAAAGTGCTTAATAAGGGTAGCAATATAATAGGAGGCAAGGCAAAGCAGAGGTAAGCCAGTAATAATAAGCAGGGGGAGTATAATATATAGCGGAGTACACTAGTAAATAGTGGCATATATAGGGAAAAGGGTATTATAAGTAAGTTAATAAATATATACGGATTGCCAAGGGAGGTGTAGGGTAGTAGCTATACTAGGGGCTAGGTGGGTATATAGAGGTAACGGTGCGGGAGACCCCGGGAAAGGGAGAACAATATAGTAATAGGCAAAAGCCTATGAAAGCCGGTTAGCTTATAAATAATATACTAATATATATGTAGTGGTAATTATATCCTGTAGACATAATGTTGCAAGCAATAATAAAAAGATAGTAAAGGAGGCTAAAAGTATACGAGTAGAGTGGCTATGGTCCTGTGAAGAGCGGGTGGATAGCCTATGGCGAGAGTATACTGATAGAAGGGCTGGTGACGACGCGGGCGTAGTTGGGAAGACTACTAATAAAGCATTGATGGGCTATAGAAAAAAGTTATAAGGGGTATAACAAGCTATAAGGGGTATAGCAACAGTATATAGCAGCAAGCAGGGGATAAGCTTATAATATAATAGACGCGTGTTATGAAGAGCATATGGCTGGCACTACGATAGTTAACAACAGAAGGGGTTGTGCAACCTATATATAGTAGGGTAACTATTATATATAGAGGAGCAGGCGGAAAGATACAAGTATGAAGGCAGTGTTATGTGTAGGCGAACTTATTAAGCAAAGATATATATTGACCAAAGGCAGTAAGGAGTAGGCCGGAGGGGTCCTTGGTATATATCGTTAAGCCCTGGAAATATAGGGAAATGTCAGCACTCTGACGATTAAAGGGAGTACCTATAGGGAAGGGATTAAGGGAGAGGATAGTAATAATGGATAGATTATGGATAGACGATAACTGCTGTCTATGGGTAAGAATCATATGCTGGGTAGTATAGCAAGTATGCTTACTGAAGCAAAGTTACTAGGCATAATAGACTAGTAGGGGAGTATAGGTAGGTAATAGGCTATAAAGCCGAGCCCAGAAGCAAGTAAAAATTATAAGATGTATAAGCAGTAAGAGGATAATAGAGGAGCATACAGTGCGCCTATACAAAGATATATATAAGAATATTTATAATGTGTTACACATAATATATTAATAAAGCCTATAATAATAGGACTTTAGCGAGCCCTCTAGTGTATAATAAATTACTTTACACGGCGGCTATGCAGTGATGCAAGTTTTATATAAAGTGTATTAGCGATAGGGAGAGCTTACTAGTAGTATAGTAAGTGGTACTTATAAGTATAGTAAGGAGTATAGTAGCTTATCGAGAGGTAAGAGTAGATAGGGAATATAAGCGTAGGCGAGTATAAACTATTAATAAGTTGCTATATAATATACTATATGGGTTGCTATACAAAAATGCCTAACAAGTAATATAGTACAAAAAAATAAGTAAAGTAATGTAATTAAAGTGAGAGAGTAAACCGTACAAAAGTTATAATAGTAAAGGCAGTATAGGCAAATAGGCAAAGTAAATAGGACGATAAATATAGTTGTAGGAGGGGCATGAGTATAGGAGCCTATTAAAGGCTTACTGGCGGGTTCTCTGGAAGCTTGTCAGAGATGCAATAGTAATAGGACACTATTATTAGTAGTAGGCTATGAGCTCACAAGGTATATTAGTGTAAGGAGGTGCATACTAGTGTAGGACTAGAGGAGTAATAGGCAGTAAAACATATACCTAAGTGGTGAGAAGAGTTAAATATGCTTACTAGCGGAGCTAGCGAA
>JAAXHB010000115.1:2780-15982 GCA_012271125.1 Actinomycetota bacterium
TACTAGCGGAGCTAGCGAAGTAATAATAGATAATAGGGGTATAATAGGGGATAAGGCAGAGGAGCAATGTTATGATAAGGCAAAGGGGGGTGAAAGGCCCATATCCCCATAATAGTGGGGCAGTGGGTAAGTATAAGAGTATACCTACCGTTGTAAGCGGTAAGATAAGGGAGAAAACCCCTTACCCACTAAGGAAGCCTAATAAGCATAAAGATAATGTATAGCGGTGAAAGGGCTAAAGAGACTAGAGCAATACTAGTATTAGGCAATCCTTTTATCCTGGGGAGAGTATATACTATAATAAGTATAGGTAAAACAAGCAAGGGTATCGGGGAGGATAACAATAGGCGAGGAGAAGCCCATAAAGGCCTATAGGAGAGAATAAATATATATTAAATAGGCTATAGGGGGAAAGGGTTTGTATTAGGAGATATCCGAGGATGCATAATAGGCAGTCGCACCGTATAAGCGGGCCAATAGGTGAGCAGTTAAAAATATTCTGCAATGCACAAAAGTGTGACAGAGTAATACAGGGGAAAAGGTCTGTCAAAACAGTGTGCCAGCAGACGCGGTAATACATATAGGCCGAGTATATAAAAAAAAATAATAGGCGTAAAGAGTATATAAGGGGAGATAGTAGAGAGAGTGCTAGAGAAAAAGTATAGTAGCGGTAAAATGTGTAGAGATAGGGGAAAACCAATAGTGAAAACATTTAGCAGAAGATACTATACTGGTAGTACAAAGGTAAGAGAAGGTAAATAGGCTTAGAGATCCTAGTAGCCTTTACAGTAAAAGATGGGCAAAAGATATAATGGGGAGATCAATATAGCAATAGTAAGGCCCCGCAGCAATAGTATACTCGCAAGGGGGAAACAGTAAGGAAGTGGCGGTATATATAATATAACTAGAGGAGAATGTGTAGTAAGCGATAGTCCACGGAGTACCTAACCATATAAGGAATAATCAGGTGCTGCATGGCCGTCAATAGTATACCTAGTGATAGGGTATACAAAGGCCCGGGAGAGTATAGTAAAGAAGTAATTGGGAGAAGGGCTGGTCATTATGGCCTAAAATATATGGTAAAACATGTACTACAGTAACTATATAAAAAGGGTAAGAGAAAAGTAGTAAGCGGACAAAGGCCTGTAAGGGCAATAGAAGAGGGATTTAGTAGTAATGGGTAAAGAGAAGGTACCCGTGAAATAGGTAATTATGCGTACATATTGCCCGTCAATTGCCCTTAGTAGTATAATATAAAGGGATACCCTATATAGACAAAGAGTAGGTGGGGGACAATAAGTAAGGGAGATATAGGTAAGAGAATAAAAAGAATACTATAAGGGGTAATAAGTCGTAACATAGTAAGCGTGCCGGAAGGGGTGCTTGGATAAAGGGCCAAAAAGGCCAAGGGAAAGATAGGGTGAAGAGTAATGGGTAGTAGAGAAAAGATGCTTACTAGCGGAGCTAGCGAAGTATAAAAAATAAGAGGTAATATGGGTAAAGATAAGTAATCAGGGAGAAGTTAATAAGTAAATAGACTATATTGGGAGTAGTAAGCAGTTGGAGCAATGCCGGCATCCCTGGTAATGATAGTAGTAGAGATAATATATATAGTGCTATTAGTAGTAATAGTAGGGGTAATAATGGGTAGAGGAGAAGATAGGGAAAGGATAGGGAAAAGGGTATTAGAAGGTACAATAATAATACAATTATTAATAATAGGGCAGTGGGGGATAATGGGAGAAGAGGTAAGTAGTATAGAGGGATATCGGTGATTAGGGGGATATATGGGAGAGATAGGGGAAGTAATAGTAGGGGTAGATGGGGTAAGTATATGACTATTAATGTTAACAGGGGTATTAATGCCTATAACAGTACTAGTGAGTAGGGGGGCAATAAGGTATATGGTAAAAGAGTATATGATAAGTATATTAATACTGGAGGGGTTGTTAATAGGGGTATTTGTAGTGATGGATATATTAATATTTTATATAGTATATGAGGCAAGTGTACTGCCTATGTATATAATAATAGGGGTATGGGGAAAAAGGGTAGAGAGGGTAAGGGCAGCATACTATTTATTACTGTATACAGTGGTAGGATCAATAATGTTTTTGGTGGGTATAATAGGGCTATATATAGCAACAGGTATAACAGATAATGGAGCATTGGGGGAAATAGGGTATAAGGGGTGATTAGAGACAATAGTATATATAGGTATAATGGGTGGTATGATGGTAAAGATACCGGTAATGCCGTTACATATATGGTTACCGCAAGCCCATGTAGAGGCACCTTTAGGGGGATCAATAATACTAGCGGGGGTATTGTTAAAGATAGGTGGATATGGGCTAATAAGATATATATGGGTAATAGTGCCAGAAGCAGTAGACTATTATGGGCCATTGGTAGAGATGTTGGCTATAATAGGGATAGTATACGGGGGATTAGTAACTTGCCGGCAAATAGATATAAAGAGGGCAATAGCGTATGCATCGGTAGGGCATATGGGGTTAGTAGTGCTGGGGATAAATAGGGGAAATAGTATAGGGGAGATAGGTAGTATATATATGATGGTGTCCCACGGGCTAATAAGTGGGGGATTATTTATAGCAGCAGGAGTACTATATGAGCGTTATAGTACAAGATTAATAAGGTATTATAGGGGGCATTGGGTAACAATGCCTATATATAGTATATACTTACTATTATTATTAATGGGTAATGCGGGTATGCCTGTAAGTAGTGGATATATAGGGGAGATGCAGCTATTGATAGGGGTATATAAAGATAGTGTAATAATGGGGATAATAGGGGGGATAGGGGGAGTAATAGGGGCAGTATATGGGTTTAATATATATAGTAGGGTGTGTTATGGGCAGCCAGGCAAATATAGTAAAAAAATGCGGGATATAAATAGGCAGGAAAATATAGTATTACTAGTGATAGTAGTAATGGTATATATACTGGGGGTATACCCATGGGTAATAACAGGGGATATATATGTATAGAGGGGTAGGGGAGCTAAAGAGATAGCATATAGTTAGTGGGACTATAATAGTAAGAGAAAGGCTTACCTCCTACAAGGAGCCGCAAGAGGGTAAATAATAGGCGGAGGGTGTGAGGAAGAGGGTGCCCCTAGAGCCGGTAAAATAGGCAGTAGGACTTCGTCTTATAAAATACAGAGAAAGGCTGTATAGGGGTAATGGAGTGGTGATATAAGATAATAGGTATATTAGCGGTAATAAGTAGTATAATGGTAATAGTAAGCGAGTGTTTACAGCAGGGTGTATTATGGTTAATAGCGGCCTATATAAGTGTATCAGTATATATGGTGGTAAGGGATATAGGGATAATAGGGCTATTACTAGTGATAATATATGTAGGTGCGATAGCAGTAGTATTATTATTTATAGTAATGTTAGTAGATAGTGGGGTAAAGGTAGGGGAAGGGTATATAGGTGGTTATGTAATAGTGGGTGGTATAGTGGGGATAATAGTAATAGGGGCAAAGGATATAATAGGAGAAAATATATGTGAGATTAGGAGGGTAGTAATAATAAGGGAGAGGGCAATAGATGGATTGGGGGTAATAATGTATAGTAGTGGGAGTTATATAGTAATAATGGGGGGAATATTATTATTAGTGGCAATGGTAGGAGCAATGGATATAATAAGGGGGGAAGAAGAGAATAATAGGCGGCAGCAAGTAAGGGTAGGGGGAGAGAAAAAGTATGTGAAGTAGAGAGTATATAGGGGTAGTAGTAGTGCTAGGGGAAGGGCTAATAATATCGTTGGTGATAATAGGGGTAACATATTATATAATAAGGGAGTATAGGGGAGATGGGGAGAAGAGTAGTATATATGAGTGCGGATATATGCCGTATAGGGAGATAAGGGTGCCTTACACAGTAGGCTTTATATTGGTAGGTATACTGTTTATGTTGTTTGACGTAGAGGTAGGCTACTTATATCCCTGGGCAGTAATACAGGGGGGATTACTAGGAGAAGGGTATTGGGTGGGAATAGTGTTTATAGTGATAGTGACAATAGGCTTAATATACGAGTGGATGAGAGGAGGGCTAGAGTGGGGGGGAAGTC
The DNA here is from genome assembly GCA_012271125.1 of Actinomycetota bacterium. Taxonomy (GTDB): domain Bacteria; phylum Actinomycetota; class Acidimicrobiia; order Acidimicrobiales; family Aldehydirespiratoraceae; genus JAAXHB01. Next base: position 6,882 of record JAAXHB010000115.1, read on the forward strand.
GTAATGGTGTAAATAAAGCATAATATGGTTAGGGCATATAGGCGTAGAGAAAAAGACTCTTATACGACGCAGTGGGATAGGTAAGTAAAAAATATATAAGGGAAGGATAGGTAAAGGTAGGCAAGAGTATAGGGGCCCGTGTAGTATAAAGAAAGTATACTTAATTTCCAATTAAGTGGCAGTGGGTAAATACCATTGGCGGGTAGGGCACTTAGTGTATATAGTCATACAATAATTACAGTATTGAGGAGAGGGTAGGTAGCCCTTAGTGCTTACTGGGGGTATAAATAGACTAATAAAAGAGTATCTATAAGGAGGCCTAGGGCATATATATAAGTGGTCCATAAAGAGGTGGAAAAAAGTAGTATTACCGTAGTGGTAACAAGGAGAAGGCATATAAGGGAAGCATCCTAGTAAAGAGTATAAGACAAGAGAGGAGAAGGGTAGCGGAGAGCGATCTATAAAGAAGGCAAAAAGTATGGTAAAAAAAGGGGAAAATCCCTAAAGGCGTATAATAGCCGTAAGGGGAGTAATAATAGAAGAGGGGGTAAGCATATACCCATAGTAAACAATATGCACCGATAGAGATAGTACTGTGAGGGAAAGGTGAAAGAGTAGTGAAATAATAAATATAGTTATAAGAGCAAACAGTAATGTTGTACCTTGTGGATAAGGGGCTAGCAAGAGAATATTATGGCGGACAAGGGGGAAAGCCCAGTAGTGTAGTAAGCGCAAGTATAGGGAAAGCCTAGTAATAGGTAAAGGCCTATAGCAGTAGTCATAAAAAGCCCGAAGCCTAGAGAGCTAGCCAATGGCAGTAATATACTTACTATAGTAGTAGGGGATATGTGCGTAGAGGTGTATAAGGCAAAATACTCTTGAGATAGTTGGCTAGAGGAGATATACTAATCAATCTAGGGAGTAGCTGGTAGTCCGGGAAAGCTATAAAAGTAGTGAGTATAAGGAGTGTATAAAGGGTAAAGAGTATAGTAGTAATAAGCGGCAAGAAGTAATACATAGTAAGGCATATGGGCAATAGGCGAGGAGGTCTATAGCCGAGAGGGTAACAGCCCAAATAATAAGCAAAGGCAATAAAGGGGTAAGCTAATAGTAAAAAACAGTATAATACAGAGAATAAGGTAGTAGGCTTAGAGGCAGCCATCTAATAAAGAGCGGGTAATAGCGCGCTAAGAGAGTAATTACGAGTTAAAGGAAAGGTGGCTAAGGGGAAGCCGTAGCTATTAGTATATACAGTACCGGACAACCCTTTATAGGGATAAGTAGTGTAAGCAGAAGAGGGGATATAAGGCTAGCATGAGTAATAAATATATTGGGAAAAATATACATAGGCTAAGGGTATATAAGAAGTAATAAATAAGTAAACAAGCCCTAACAAAGGGTAGGATGGGTATATATATAGGAAAAGGTATATAAGAAAAAGTTGTACCGTCTGACAAAAGGTAGCGGAGAAGTGATGGGCAAATACTACTAAAGGAACTAGGCAAAAAGGCCAAGTAAGGTAGCGAGAAGGGGTTTATTGGGAAGGCGGCGATAGGCTAAATAAACAATAGATAAAGATATAGGAGGAGATACCGGCTATTTACCAAAGATATAGCTATTAATAAAGTATAGGGGATATGATATAATAATAGTGAGGCCTGCCCAGTGGCTGTAAGTGAGTAGTCGCATAGACTAGTAAGCGCAGCTAAACGGCCGCAGTAATAGTGACTGTGTAAAGGTAGCGCAATAAATAGCCATTTAATTGGTGGCATGTATGAAGGCTTAACGAGTATCTCGCTGTCTATAGTAGTAGTCCGGTGAAATAGTTATAGTGGTGAGTAGGCCATAAAGAAGCCTATAAGACAAAAAGACCCTACAGTGCTTAACTATAGGGCAAACAGTATACGGAGTAGTGGCCTATTGGGAGACAATAGGAAATTATGGTAGTATTAACGTTATAGGGAAGACGGACAAGAGTAGGCCGGATAGTTTAATTGGGGCAATAGCCTGCTAAAGAGTAACGGAGGCATATATAGGAAAAATAATAGGGAGAAAAAGGCTAGACAGGCAATACAAATAGGTAGTGCTGGCATATAAAGTAATATGGGTAATAGTAACCTACTTGTGGGTAATGTAGTAGCAAGTAATAATAAAGAAAGTAACCATAGGGGTAACAGCGTTATATATACCGTAGAGTAGTTATCGCGGGTATAGTATGCGACATCGATGTAGGCTTAGGGAAAAATATACAGTAGAAGGTATAAAGAGAATAGGCTGTTCGCCTAGTAATCCTTATGAGCTGTGTTAAGGCCGTCGTGAGACAGGCCGGTCATTATCTATAGGGGGTAAGCATAATAAAAGTATAGCACAGTACGCAAGGACAAGCTAATAGGGTATCCGCTGGTGAGTTTAACAAAAAGACTATAAAGTAGTAGTAGTATAGAAAAGTAGCTAAGATAATAGTAGGGAAGCGCTGGTAATAGCTAAAGCGTGTAACAATAATAAAAATGCTTAAGAGATGCGTAAAAGAATATTACGGGATAGGGCCCTAGTAATAGAGAGGGCTACTAAGAGGAAGTATTAGTAAGGGGGCTATCTAAGGTGTAATAGCATAACTATTTTCGGCATAGTAGGGGAGGGGAAGGCCTCTAGGTAGAGGGATAAGGGGTAAAATAAATAGTAAGGGGTAAGTAGTAGGGGTAGGCCATAGCTTAAGTAAATGTAGAGAAAGCGCTAGGTAGTCGGCTTAGTAATACAGGAGAAATACCTGTTGGCCTATATGGGTATAAAGCTGAGAAGGCAATAGGTGTGCAAAGCCTACTACAATAAGGGGGAAGAGCCCTTATATACCTAAGAGGTGATATGAAGAGAGGTATGGGTATTATTATTGCAGGGAGTAATAGTAATAATAGGGGTATTGGTAGGGGTGGGATACTTAACACTAGTAGAGAGAAAGGTGCTAGGCAGTATACAGGGGAGAAAAGGGCCTAATATAGTGGGAATATATGGCCTATTACAGCCAATAGCGGACGGGATAAAGTTATTAGTAAAGGAGTTAATAATGCCTCAACAAACAAGTAAAGGATTATATATAGGCAGTGCGGTAATGTCCTTAGTATTAGCAATAGGGGCTTGGGGAGTAATACCTATAGGGAAGGGGCAAATAATGGGCGATATAGGGGTAGGTGTATTATATATATTGGCAATATCGTCAATGGGTGTATATAGTATATTAATAGGGGGGTGAGCAAGTAATAATAGGTATAGTTATATAGGGGCAATAAGGGCAGTAGCGCAGATGGTAAGTTATGAGCTAGTGATAGGGATAATAATAATAATAGTATTAATATGTGTAGGAAGCTTAAGTATAATAGATATAGTGGATGGGCAGAGAATATGGTATATAGTGGGGCTACTGCCAATAGGAGTAATGTATTTTATATGTATATTAGCAGAAACAGGGAGAGTACCCTTTGACCTAACAGAGGCGGAGAGTGAGCTAATAAGTGGGTATAATGTGGAGTATAGTGCAATGGGCTTTGGGCTATTATTTATAGCAGAGTATACAAATATAATAGTGATGGGTACTATAGGAGTAATGCTATTTATGGGGGGGTGGTGGGGTATAGGGGTAAAGATAAGTATAATACTGTTAATAGTAGTATGGGTAAGGGGAAGTTTACCTAGAATAAGGTATGACCAGTTAATGGGTATGCTGTGGAAGAGTTATATAATAGGCTCTCTAGGGGGAGTAGTAATAGTAGGGGGAATAATAAGGGGATTATGGGGATTACCAGGATAGTAGTAATAGTAGGGGGAATAATAGGGGGATTGCTGTGGTGGAAAAGGTATACACGGGGTCTTTAAAAGGCCTTTGCAAGAGCAATGTAGGGTAAAGGCCTACCAGCAATATGGGGTAAGGGGAGAAGCTGTAAAGTAGTAGCTGTTAGCTAAAGTAAAGCTAGTAGCTCATGACTACTTATATATAGGAGAAAGGCCTGTACAGCTAAAGGGGAGGGGGTAATGGGTGGGTGGCAGTATAGACTAATGGGTAGGTTAATAGGTTCATAGTCTATAGGTAAAGGTTCAACGCCTTAAGCTGCCACTATGGGTAACGGATTATTAATAGAGGGAATAATAGGGGTGGGGGGAATAGTACTATTATTATATAGGGGAGGAAGTGGAGAGAGGAGGTGATTATTATTGGTAAGCATAATATCGCTAGTGCTGTTAATAGCGGTGGATAAGGGGGTGGGTGATATAGTAGTAGTAGAGGATACCTTAACAAGGGAGATGAGGGTATTAATAATAATACTAGTATTATGGGGCATACAGCAACAAAGGGGTAGAGAGGGGTGGGTAATAATAATGGTAGGGTTAGGGGGGATAGTAATAGTAGGGGCAGGAAATATATTATTACTGTATATGGCAATAGAGCTACAGGCAATAAGTATATATATACTGTTAGGGCAGGGGAGAAAAAGGGTAGAGGGGTTAGAGGGGGCAATAAAGTATTATATAATAGGGGGATTGGCGACAGGGTTAATGGCATATGGGTGATCACTACAATATAAAAGTACAGGGGAAATAAGTATAAGTGGTGAAAATATATTAATAGGGGGAGGGCTAGGGAAAATATTAGTAACAATAGGGTTATTAGTAAAGGTAGCGGCAGTACCAGTGCATATGTGAGCACCAGACGTATATGAAGGGGCAAGTATATTAGTAGTAGGGCTGTTGTCAACAATAGGGAAAATAAGTATAATAGGGGCAATAATCCATATAGGGCCAGTAAGTAATGTAGTAGTAGTAAGTGGTATACTGAGCCTATTATACGGGGGGTTAGGTGCAATAAATCAGACAAAGTTAAAAAGGCTATTGGCCTATAGTGGGATAGTCCATATGGGGTATATACTACTAGGGCTATCAATAGGTAGTTATGAGGGGATGCAGGGGGTAATAGTATATATAGTGATATATATAGTAACATTAGTGGGAATAATAACTTTACTAAGGGGTAGGGGTAAGGAGAGTATAAGGGATTATATAGGGATGTCTATAGAGAATAAATTATTGGCAATAACGTTGGGGGTATTATTACTATCGTTAGCGGGTATGCCACCATTGATGGGCTTTATAAGTAAATGGTTAGTAATAGCAGCAGTAATAGCGGCGGGAAACTGACTAATGGGTATAATAGGGGGAGTAATAATAATAGTAAATATAGTATACTATGCGCGCTTACTACATATACAGTATTTTAGTATAAGGGGGTGGGAGTGAATGGTAATTCAGCGGGTAGTAGAGGGTATAAAGAGTATAGGGTATAAGGAGGGATATTGAATAGGAGGGGCAGTATATATAGGGGTAATGGGTATATGATTGCCAAGTATATGGCTATATATAGGTAATATGGGAGCAATAGGCCTATATAAGTAATGTATTTATTAGTAATAGGTGGGCCATTGATGGGGGCAGTAATAGTAGGGATATTAGGTAGGTATATAGGGGGGAAGGGGATAAATATAGTAATATTGTTGGGAACACTAATAGGGGTAATAGTAGCAATATTGCAGGGCTATGAAGTATTATTGTGTGGGGCAACAACTTATATAAGTATAGGGGAGTGGGTAAAGATAGGGGAAGTGGAGGTATATTGGGGTATACAGTTGGATAAGATAAGTAGTATAATGGTATTAGTGGTATTGCCAGTATCGATGGTAATACAAGGGTATTCAATAGGCTATATGGGGGGAGATAAGCATAGGGGAAGATTTATGCTGTATATGGGCTTATTTACAGCATTAATGGTAATATTAGTAACAGCGGATAACTACTTACAACTATTTATAGGGTGAGAGGGGGTAGGCTTATGCTCATACTTATTAATAGGCTATTGGGGGACAAGGGTAATGGCAATAAAGGCGGCAATAAAGGCAATAATAGTAAACCGTATAGGGGACTTAGGGCTATTATTGGGTATACTAGGTATATATAAGGCGACAGGAGGGATAAGCTATACAGTAGTAGACGGTGTATTATGGGGTAGTAGTAGAGAAGGGTTATTATGTATACTGCTATTAATAGGGGCAATGGGAAAGTCGGCACAAATAGGCTTATTTATATGGTTAGTAGACGCAATGGAGGGGCCAACGCCGGTATCTTCACTAATACATGCGGCAACAATGGTAACAGCGGGAGTATACCTATTAATAAGGGCACAAGGGCTATATATAAATAATAAGGGAATAATGGTAGTAGTGGGAGTAATAGGGGCATTGACGGCAATATTAGGGGCAACCTCAGCAATAGGACAAAACGATATAAAAAAAATAATAGCATATTCAACAAGTAGCCAGTTAGGCTATATGGTGGCGGCAACGGGAGTAGGGGCTTATTGGGGAAGTCTTTACCATTTAGTAAACCATGCTTATTATAAGGGGCTACTCTTTATGGGAGCGGGTGCAGTAATACACGCAATGGGAGAAGAGCAGGATATAAGAAAATATGGGGGACTAGTGAGAGGATTACCGTTAACCTATATATTAATGTTAATAGGTAGTGTAGCCTTAGTAGGAGTGCCTTATACGGCAGGCTATTACTCAAAGGAGAGGATAATAGAGGAGACGGCAATGGTAAATAGTATAATAATAGTAAATTGGTTATTAATGGGGGGAGCAGTAATAACAGCAATATATAGTGTAAGATTACTAATATATACCTTTATAGGGGCAAGTAATGGTAATAAGTATATAGTAAGGGGAGTAAGGGAGGGGGAGAAGACAATGTTAATAACAATGGGAATATTAGGGGTAGGGAGTATAACAATAGGGTATATGGGTAAAGAGTTGTTGCTAGGGGAGAGTAATATAGTAGTAATAGGGGTATGGGAGAAAAGCTTACCAATAATAGGGAGTATATTGGGGGCAGTAACAGGGGGAGTACTATATAAGTGGGGGGAGTTATGGGGAAAGGGGGGAAAAAGACTACAGGGAGTATACACATTACTACAAGGGGGGTGACATTATACAAGTATAATAAATAGGTGAGTAGTAAAGAGTATATGGTCAATAGGGTATAAGGGTATATATAAGGGGGTAGATAAGGGGCTATTAGAGAGAGTAGGGCCAGGGGGTATAAAGGATATAGTAATAAGGGTAGCAGGAGAAGTAAGTAATATACAAGGGGGAAAAGTATATAATTATATAGTAATAATGGGCATATACCTGGCGATGGGTATATGGGGTATAATATATGAGTGGTAATATAGGGGAAAATAATAGGCAAAGTAAGGGATGGGTGGCTTAATAAGAAAAATACAAGGAGATGTAGGGGAGAGCTGGCAGTGGGGCTTCCAGGACAGTAGTAGCCCTTTAATGGAGGAAATAATAGGCTTACATGACCAAGTAATGTATATAGTAGTAGTAATAATAGGACTAATAGTGTGATTAATAGTAAAGGCAGTAGTAGGTAAAAGGTATAATAGATATTTAGTAGAGGGGACAACAATAGAGATAGTGTGGACAATAATCCCTGCAATAGTATTAATACTAGTAGCGTTTCCGTCATTAAGACTATTATATATAATAGACGAGGTAGTAGATGTGGGCGTAACAATAAAGGCAATAGGCCATCAGTGGTATTGGGCTTATGAGTATAGTGACTATAAGGGAAAAATAGTATATGACTCTTATATGGTGGCAACAGGGGATTTACCAGAGGGGGGGTTACGGCTATTAGAGGTGGATAATAGGGTAGTACTACCAATAAATACGCCTATAAGAGTAATGGTAACGGCGGCGGATGTTATACATAGTTTTGCAGTACCCTCTTTGGGAGTAAAGATGGACGGCATACCTGGTAGGCTTAACCAAATAAATATATATATAAGGAGGCCGGGCGTATACTATGGGCAATGTTCAGAGATATGCGGAGCTAACCATTCATTTATGCCTATAGTAGTGGAGGGGGTACTAATGGATAAGTATATAGAGTGGATAAGGGGAAATAAAGAGTAGGGGAAGGGGTAATAAAGAGTAGGGGAAGGGGTAATAAAGAGTAGGGGAAGGGCTATTAGTTAATAAAAATAATTAGTATTTTGCAGATACTAGTAAAGAGAGAAAGGCTCTTATAGACCGAGGGGTACGAGGGCGAGCCGTAAAATAGGCGTAATATTTATAAGGCCCGGGCTATGATACAGGGAGATGTAGTAGTAGTAGTAGTGGGTAAAGACAATAGTATAGTAAAACAAGGCGAGTGAGAGAGTAGTAACAAGCGAGCAGTAAAATGGGCGTAAGATTGTAAAGACAATAGGATAGTAAAACAAGGCGAGTGAGAGAGTAGTAACAAGCGAGCCGTAAAAATAGGCGTAATATTTATAAGGCCCCGGCTATGATACAGGGAGATGTTGTAGTAGTAGTAGTGGGTAAAAAACAATGTTTTACCAAACCGTTGGAGAAGTTACTGGGAATATTATAAGTAATAGCCGGGGCCTATTGTAGTACTAAGTGAGTATTGTGGGTAAGCAGTGGGTAAGTTGGGAGGGACTATTAGTTAATATATAATATAGGCATAGTAGCATAAGTAAGGAGAGGAATACTCCTATAGTCCTCCTGTAAGGGGTAGTAGTAAATATATAATATACTGTTGGTATATTGTGCTTACTAGCGGAGCTAGCGAAGTATAATGAATTAGGTAGTAGGGTAAGTAGGTAGCCTGGGAGATAGGGAGCCTATACCGGTAGGTAGGGCGAGCGGGTAATATAGTGTGTAGTTAAGGGAGACATAGTCAAATAGTATAGTAGGTCTATAGTATTGCTGGGAGATTTGTGGGAGTACCCGCATATATACCCGCGGAGGGGTGTTATGGGAATAGTAGCTTACTATGGGGGTTGGGAGCTTTATGGTTAATTGGGCTATAGGTAAAAGGGTATTATATTTAGTGGGGTATAAGGGGATTTATCGGGCGATCAATATACTGGGGTAGCTTTCCAAGCTGGTATATTATTTAGCTACTAATTTTATAGGGGTAATGAGTAATCGTTGCAACATTGAGGTCAAATATTGGGCAAATAATTAGTAGGTAAAAGCAGTACTAGGGTA
>JAAXHB010000116.1 GCA_012271125.1 Actinomycetota bacterium
CTACTACCCCCAATCGGCGGGGGCGAGCCGATGAAACCGCTCAGCACCTCGGTTCGTGTCCAGGAACGTTTCGCACGCTCAGCCAACGTTGAAAGAGACGCCGACAACACTGCTCCCCTAGACGGCTTCGTTGTCACAGCCCGAGCCCTTGACGTTGTTGAACGCATCGCCCATAACGCCGCCAACAGAACCGCCGGAGGTGCTTGGTCACTAACAGGCCCTTACGGCGCAGGCAAATCGTCGCTAGCTCTGCTACTTGATGCCCTCTTCGGGCCATCGTCCTCAAAGTCGACAACCAACACCCGCTCATTTGCGCTCAAACTCCTGTCGCTAGCCTCCCCCAGCACCGCCGAACTCGTCAAAGATTCACATGCCAATCACAGCACCGACAAGACCGGATTCTTCCGAGCTGTCGTCACAGCCGAACGTGAACCCCTAACCCACACCGTCACCAGAGCACTACACATCGCCGTCATCCGCAGATACGGCAAAATCCCAACCGCCAAGGTCTTCGGCGCAGCTCCAATCTTGCGCAACGCCCTTAAAGACGTCACCGATTCCAGACGAACCAGTCCCTCCCCCGCCGACATCATGGAAATCGCCAAAACCCTCGCAGCCGATGCACCTCTGCTGTTGATCATCGACGAGTTCGGCAAGTCCCTCGAGGCACTACTCGACCAAGAAACCAGCGAAGCCGCCACCGACCCATACCTGCTGCAACAACTCGCCGAAGCCGGACAAGGCAACGGCTTGCCAATCCTTCTGGCTACCTTGCAACACCTGTCTTTTGACGACTACCTGTCCGAAGCAGCTGCCCACCAACGCAAAGAATGGGCAAAGGTTCAAGGCCGCTTCGAAGACATCCCCTACGTGGAATCACCCGGACAGGTCAGAGCACTAATCGGCTCAGCAATGACAATCACGAGCAAGTCTTTGAAAACCAGGGTGAACACCTGGGCTGCCGAACACGCTGCCATCTGTCGCTCTCTTGGCATCACCGCATTGAACGACGCAGACACCATCGTCTCGTGCTACCCACTCCATCCACTTGCTGCTTTAGTGCTACCTGATCTGTGTAGCCGCTTCGGACAACACGAACGCACTCTGTTTTCCTTCCTAGCCGGCAACGACCCCAATGGCGCTCAAGCATTCCTTGATTCCACACCCCAGCCAACTACTTCCAAGTCGACATCACCCAAGTCAGCGTCGTCAACAGCTTTGCCATCGCTCGGTCTCGACCGCTTGTACGACTACTTCGTCACCAACGCCACATTTGTGGGCGGTGGCGCATCAACAGCTGCTCGCTGGGCGGAGATTTCATTACGCCTCCGTGACGCCCACGGCTTGACCCCTGAACAACTTCGTCTAGCTAAGTCCATAGCCGTTCTCAACCTTGTCGGAACCGATGGCACTGCCCGAGCCTCCGCAGACGTGTTGCACTACGCCATAAGCGACACCCGCCCAAAGAAGCACACCAACGATCATCCATTGAACGAACTTGAGACTCTCGGCATAGTCACATATCGCGAATTCGCCGACGAATACCGCATCTGGCAAGGCACCGACGTCGACATCTCCAACCTCACCCACACCACCCGTGAACTGGTCTCACAACGCCCCCTACCGGAGCTGCTAGCCGAAATACATGAACTGACACCCGTCGTGGCAGCCGGTCACAGTGCCCGCCACAACCTGCTCAGAGTCTTCGAACGCCAATTTGCTGCTGCTGGCGATGAAAAGAAACCACACAAAACCTTTGACCCATACGACGGCCTGCTTCTGCTAGTTGCGCCATCACAAAAAGACAGCAAACCAGCACTGCCTGTCATAACCGACCCACTACCCAACTCCAAACCAGTTGTGGCTGCCGTTCCTAGCGACGTCTCACAACTCGACCAAGCAGCTCGCGAAGTCGCCGCCCTCGACGCTGCCCTACAGCACGAGTCCGTCTCCGAAGACTGGGTTGCACAACGTGAGCTTGTTGAGCGCCTCGCCTTGGCACGCCTCCATCTTGACCATGCCCTAATTGAGGCTTTTGACGACGACACCTGCAGCTGGTATCTGCTCAACCGATCAAAAACCGCCAAGCCTCACCCCCTTGAGTCAAGACGCGGCAGCGCACCCCTATCCGAAGCAGCCGACAAGGTTTACAAGAAAACCCCAACCATCCGCAACGAAACCATCAACCGAGTCGAGCTATCCACACAAGGTGCCAAAGCGCGTCGCTTGCTGATCAAAGCGATGCTCGAAAATAGCGGCCAACCCGAACTCGGACTAGACGGCTATGGCCCCGAAGTCGCAATGTATGAAGCATTGCTGGGACGAACCGGTATCCACTGTCCATCTACAGAGATTGACCCAAACTTTCAAGATCCCCAATCGAAGGACATGAAACACGCGTGGTCGGCACTGCTTGAAGCCTTTGACGCCGCTAAAGAAACACGCACCAAGCTCACCGACGTCTACGCAGCCCTCCTGTCGCCGCCAATCGGCATGAAAGCCGGAGTGGTGCCGGTCTTCATAGTCGCAGGACTTCTTGCCAAAGTCGATGAAATCGCTCTATATGAGCA
>JAAXHB010000117.1 GCA_012271125.1 Actinomycetota bacterium
GTCGCAGGCGGGGGTGCCTGTGGCGTAGCGGTCGTTGGGGGGCTTTGCGCCGTCGGCGATGTCGGCATAGGTCATCGCGTTGACACCAAAGAGTCCAAAGTGGGACGTGCCTTCGCCATCACGCTTAGGCACTGTGCGGGCGTACCTCTTTTCGAGTTCTGCCCACCATTTAATGTCAGAGGGCTTAAGCCCTCGGTCGGCGAGTCCTTGCACTTTTGCAGACTTGCTAGAACGTTTGGAACGAGCTGATGTCTTGCTGTTCTTGGATTTGGCAGGTTGCTTCTTGGCAAGGGTGGAGCCGTTTGTGCCGTTGGGGGTGATGGTGACGGCTTGTTCGGCGAGTTGCTTGGTGCCTTTCATAAAGCAATAGACACAGTTGCCGGCACCCTCAGGAATGTCTAGATCGAACTCCTTGTATTTCTTGCGACCCCAGAAGCGTTTTACATCGTCGGCCTCAAAACCGGCATCATGTAACGGAAAGTAGGGGTGCTCGCCCGGAGGCTGGGTTTTGACACGGCAACTAGCGGTGGTTGCGCCTTCGGCGAAGATTGTCCGCTCCAGTACACGGTCGACGCGGCGAGATTCGTCGGCGCGCAAACCCAGAAAACGGACATGTTGGGCGGCGTCGGGGCCGTGCATAGGGACACGGCGGCCGGATGCGTCGCCGGTGTTAATAGTTGGCAAAGGCGCGGATGTGAAATCAGACCACCGCTGAGCTGGACGGCAAGGAAGATGCGTGTTTAGGAACTCTGCGCGCTTGACAACAGATTCAGTAGACGCGGTACCACCGCGACGTTCGTAATGTCGCGCTACAACTTTCGGATCGACCAAAATCAGTGGTCGATCAGCTGTTATTGCAGACGACCCCCCCCCCCCGCAAATGGGGTGGCTTTCTTCAGAGAATCTTTGCTCACGTTTGACTCGTTCCAGTGATGACCTGTGTGACTAGGACCAGTTGTCCTGCCTAGCCACTCCCCTAGCAGTTCATGGGATGGGAACAGCTTGAGCTTCGCAGTGCAAGTTCGTGAATGTGGGTTAGGGAGCATTCCTTGCCAGGCCACCATTTCCTCGAAAACTTCTCCGTTTGAATGATACCCGTAAGGCTCCTCATCGCTCAAAGCCACGGACTTCACCAACCGATATGAGGGGCGCCGGCGATATTCGCCATGCCAAGCATCCTCCACAGTGCAGAACTCAAACCAGAAACAAGGCAAGTTGAACTCTTTTTCCAACCTCTCCTTACAAGTTGCGGCGAATTCGTAAGTGCCAGGGTGCTCAGCTGAAGTATTAGCGAAGAGCACGGCGTCGCCACGCTCGGGTTTGAGCAGACCCTCTTTGGCTGCCATAAAGGTCAGTGCAGCAGAAGAACGACCACCTGAAAAACTGACAATGTGAGGCAGTTCTTTGTGATTGGGGTGGCGGTAGGCGAGCTTGCCTAGTTTCGTCTTCGCAGCCTTGGGCACGGCTTTGTTCGCAGTCTTGGGCGCAGCTTTGGAGGTTGCCTTTGTGCGCTCAAGGGTGCGGGTGGGTGATTTGGCACGTTTGGTTGCTTCAGCCGTCGTCGTCATTAATAACTCCTGCGTGAGGGATGAGAATGTTCAAATGGGGGGACTGATGGACGCAGCTTCTGTGTGAGATTTTGGCACGTATAAGACGAGCAAACGCGGACCCTTGGTTTGAAATAGGTGCCGGTGGAGGGTGGGTGAATCCCCTTGGCGGTGAGAGGAGAGAGGCAAGCAGGCGTGCCAAGGGGATTCAGGGGTCAGCGTAGAGTTGGGGTGTGACACAAGTCGGCAATCCGCAGCCGATGGGCGGCAATGAACTGCCAAGATTTGCCGGAATTACAACGTTTATGCGGCTTCCGGGGAGCACTCCGCCCGCGGAGCTAGACGTTGCCATAGTCGGGGTTCCCCTTGACATAGGCACCTCGAATCGGCCGGGGGCAAGGTTCGGGCCGCGCGGCATCCGAGAAGAGTCAGTGCTAGCACGGCCATACAACATGGCAACACGAGCCGCACCCTTTGACAGCCTGCGCATTGACGACACCGGCGACGTTGCCACTAACCCATACAACCTCGCTGACTCTGTAGCACGCATCGAAGCGCACTTTGCCGAACTGTTAGCACATGACGTCGTCACCGTCGCTTTAGGCGGGGATCACACCATCGTTTTGCCGATTTTGCGGGCGATGCGGGCTAAACACGGCCCCGTCGGCGTTGTCCATGTGGACGCTCACACCGACATCAACGACGAAATGTTCGGCGAAAAGATCGCACACGGCACGCCATTTCGAAGAGCCGTAGAAGAAGGACTGCTTGACACCAGCCGTGTTGTCCAAATCGGGGTGCGCGGCACCGGATACGCCGCAGATGACTTTGACTGGTCACGTCAACAAGGGTTTCGGGTCGTATCAATCGAAGAATGCTGGCATCGCTCGCTAGTGCCGTTGATGAACGAAGTGCAAGAACAGGTTGGCGGCGGGCCGGTGTATTTGAGTTTTGACATTGACGGGCTTGATCCTGCGTACGCACCAGGCACAGGCACACCCGAAATAGCGGGACTGACCACACCCCAAGCCGTTGAAATCATCCGCGGCTGTGCGGGGTTAAACCTTGTCGGCTGTGACCTAGTTGAGGTTGCGCCCATTTATGATGTCTCGGGAATGACCGCACATATTGCGGCTGATCTCGTGTATGAAATGTTGTGCGCCCTACCGGGCGTTGAGAAGAGAGACTGAAACCATGCCACATCCGTTCCTTCACGCCTTTTCCCCTGCGGGCAAAGACGAAGCCGACTACATCCAGATCGTCAGCGCCAAGGGCAGCACCCTCACCGATTCTGACGGCAACGACTACATCGACGGGCTTGCGTCGCTGTGGTATTGCCAGATCGGATACGGGCGAGAAGAGATGGCCGACGCCATCGCCACGCAAGTGCGCCAACTCAGCGCCTACAACACTTTTGACCCGTTCACCAATGCTCCGGCAGCACGAGCAGCGGAGATGATCGCTGAGCGCTCCCCTCTAGACGGCGGGCGGGTTTTCTTGAGCTGTTCAGGTTCAGAAGCTGTTGACACGGCGTTGAAAATTGCTCGCCAGTTTTGCCTGCGCACCAGCGGTGAGAGTCGCCGAGTGATTATCAGGCGCACTAACGGCTATCACGGCACCAACGCTTTCGGCACTGCCGCTCAGGGCATTGAGCTGAACCGCGAGGGTTGGGGTGATCTGGTACCGCACTTTGTGGAAGTGCCCAATGACGACATCGAAGCCATGGCATCGGTATTTGCCGAACTTGGCGATCAAGTGGCAGCCGTCATTAGTGAGCCGATTCAGGGTGCCGGCGGGGGGTTTCCGCCGCCGGAGGGATATCACGAAGCAACACGGCGGCTGTGCGACCAACATGGAGCGTTGATGATCGCAGATGAGGTCATCACCGGCTTTGGACGCACCGGCAACTGGTTCGGTTCGCAAACCTTTGGCGTGGTGCCCGACATGATCACCTTCGCCAAGGGTGCCACCTCCGGGTATCAGCCACTTAGCGGAGTGATCGTCAGCGCAGAGATTTGTGAGAACCTGTCGGAGCCAGGATTCATGTTGCGCACCGGCTACACCTATTCGGGGCATCCAACCGCTGCGGCAGCGTGTGTCAAGAACCTGGAGATCATGACCGAAGAAGGTCTAGTAGAGCGTTCGGTCCATGTTGGAGAGAAGCTCTATGAGGGACTTGAGGCGTTAGCGGCTGACGGGCTGATCTCCTCACACCGTGGCGGCGGGGCCGTGCGAGCTGCGGTGCTGGATCGTCCCTCGATGGGAGTACGTAACGAGATGCTGCGCCGCGGTGTGGTCGTGCGTCCGATCAACAATGTTTTGGCGATGTGTCCGCCGTTGGTTATCACCGACGACGAAATCGGAAGAATCATCGACACGATGGCTGAGGCACTTCGAGCCGTACCGGAGTGACGACGACAACCGATTCTGCAGGGGCGGTGGGATCGAGCGAATCGGTGACGGAAGCTGCGACAACGGGAAGGCTGCCGCAAGGAGTTATTCCGTCTCATTACGACATTGAAATAGCTCCTGACCTGAAGGCAGCAACCTTTACGGGACGGGTTGTTATCGACATTGATGTTGATGAAAGCGTTGCTGCAATCGTTTTGAATGCGTCAGAGCTGACGATTAGCAAGGCTTGGCTGACATATGAAACGGCTGAAGTTGCGTTGGAAGCCGAGTTGGATGACGCCAACGAGCGAGTGTCGTTTGTTCCAGTGGAAGGGGGGCTGCCGGCGAAGGCGAAGCTGCATATTGAGTTTGAGGGAGTGCTTAACGACCGGCTAAACGGGTTTTATCGCTCTACTTATGAAGACGATGACGGGCAAACTCAGACCTTGGCGGTTACGCAATTTGAGCCAACCGATGCGCGCAAGGCGTTTCCGTGTTGGGATGAGCCGGAGTTCAAGGCGACCTTTGCGGTGACACTCGTCGTCGATGACGACCTGCTGGCAGTGTCGAACTGCGCAGAAATAGCTCGGGAGCCGGTGGAGGGGTCCAAGGTGCGGGTGCGGTTCGCAACGTCGATGAAAATGTCAACATATTTGGTCGCTTTTGTTGTCGGCAAACTCGAAGCAACCGAGCCTGTTGACGTTGACGGCGTGCCCGTGCGGGTCATCCACCGACCTGGGCTAGGTGACCAGACGGCGTTCGCTCTAGAGGTTGCCGCTCATGGGCTGCGTTGGCTCGCCGACTACTACGACATTGCCTACCCGTCTGACAAGGTCGACCTTGTTGCCATTCCCGACTTCGCCTCAGGAGCGATGGAAAACCTGGGCTGTATCACCTTTCGGGAGGTGCTGTTGCTGGTTGATCCCGCCACGGCGAGTCAGTCGGAGCTGCAACGCATCGCCGATGTTGTCAACCATGAGCTGGCGCACATGTGGTTCGGCGACCTGGTGACGATGGCATGGTGGGAGGGGATTTGGCTCAATGAGGCGTTTGCGACGTTTATGGAGACGTCGTGCTCGGATGCGTTTCGCCCGGATTGGAACATTTGGTCGACGTTTG
>JAAXHB010000118.1 GCA_012271125.1 Actinomycetota bacterium
AGAGCACCGGTCTCCAAAACCGGCGGTTGGGGGTTCGAGTCCCTCCGCCCCTGCAACTCAAAGTTAAACGCCTAAAGAATCAGCGAGGCAAATCCCAATGGCGATGAACCGTGAACAAAAGCGCATGCTGCAAAAACAAGGCGACGTCGACGCCGAGGGCGCACCCCTCCCACGCCAACGCCAGCAAGCAGCCCCCGCTCGTGAACGCACCCCGCCGCTGCAGTTCATCCGTGAAGTCCGCGGCGAACTCCGCAAAGTCGCCTGGCCCAGCAAAGAAGAAACGGTCAACTACTCCATCGTGGTGCTCGTCACCGTTGTGATCCTCACCGCGATGATTTATGGCCTCGACTGGGTTTTCTCAACCTTCGTGCTCGAACTCTTCGACAACAACTAATACCGGAGTATTAATGAACACCGACGCAACCGACTTTGAAACCGACACTGTTGCAACTGACGACGTTGTCATTGACGACGCTGCCGGCACCGCTGACGCCGTTATTGATGACGACAATGCTGTCCACAACGATGACATTTCTGATGACGTTGTCATTGATATAGATGACAACGCCGGCACCGACGACACCTCTGGTGACGACTCTGCAGACGACATTGCCGCCGACGATCCCCCTGTCACATCCATAGACCCCGACGACCTGTTCTCGCCCGCTCCCGAAGGTATGGGCGCCATGCCAATTGGCGCATCGGCGATGGCAGACCCAGACCTCGCCGACGAGTCAGCGGTTGCGGTAATGACCGAAGACGACCTCTTCGCCGATGTCATCGCCACCCCCAAAGCCGACGCCGTCAGCCCCTACGACAAGCCCGGCAAATGGTTCGTCGTGCACACCCAGTCCGGTTACGAAAAGCGAGTCAAGTCCAACATCGAAGCCCGCATCGCCTCAATGGACATGGAAGGCAAAATCCACGAAATCGTCATCCCGATGCGTGACGTACCGGAGTTCAAAAACGGAAAAAAGGTCATCACCTCAAAGCGCCTGTTCCCCGGCTATGTCTTCGTGCGCTGCGACCTCGACGACAATGTCTGGCCCGTGATTCGTGACACCCCTAACGTCAGCGGCTTCGTGACCCGCTCAGGCAAGCCGTCGCCGCTTGGTCGCCGTGACGTGGAGAACTATCTAGGCACCGAAACCGATGAAAGCCAGGAGTCGGCGACCCGAGCCAAGCCCATGTTCGAATACGGCATCGGTGACACCGTGCGAGTCAAAGACGGCCCATTTGCCGACTTTGCCGGCGAGATCGTGGAGATCAACGAAGACCAGCTCAAGGTCAAGGTTCTTGTCAACATTTTCGGACGAGAAACCCCGACCGAGGTTGGGTTCGCTCAAGTAGCCCGCTTGTAGAGTTCACGCCGACCAAAACGCACTAGCACTCACTTACTGACCTCTACGCCCAAGGAAACCTCAAGGAAACCCCAAGGAATCGTTATGGCACCACGCAAAAAAGTTCAAGCAATCGTCAAGATTCAAATCCCCGCTGGCCAGGCAACCCCTGCCCCGCCGGTGGGTACTGCGCTGGGCCCCCACGGCGTGGCGATTATGGATTTTTGCCGTGACTACAACGCCAAGACCGAAGATCAGCGCGGTCAGGTGATCCCAGCGGAGATCACGATTTATGAGGATCGCAGCTTTTCGTTCATTGTCAAGACGCCGCCGACGTCGTTTTTGCTAAAAAATGCTGCCGGGCTGCAGTCGGGTGCCGGCACAGCCGGACGTGAAAACGTTGGCACTATTAGTGACGCCCAGCTCACCCAAATCGCCGAAACAAAAATGCCCGACCTCAACGCCAACGACATCACCGCTGCCAAAGCCCAAGTCGAAGGCACGGCACGCTCGATGGGCATCACCGTCGATTAAACAACGACAACAATCAACAACAACAAGCAGGACAGAAGCACACGATGGCTAGAGGCAAAAAAATCACCGACGCATTAGCGACCTTCGACCGCGACCGCATGCACAGCGACTCAGAAGCAGTAGAGCTTGTCAAGAACATGTCGAATCGCAACTTCAACGAAAGCGTTGACATTGTCGTGCAGCTCGGCGTCGACCCTCGTAAGGCTGATGAGATGATGCGCGGCACTGTCGACCTGCCCGCCGGCACCGGCAAAGACGTGCGGGTAGTGGTGTTCGCCCAGGGCGAAAAAGCGACCATCGCCAAAGAAGCCGGTGCCGACAAGGTCGGTGACCAAGACCTCGCAGATGAAATCGAAGCCGGTGCCGATGATTTCGATGTCTGCATCGCAACGCCTGACATGATGAACGTCGTCGGCAAAATCGGTCGAGTGCTCGGGCCACGAGGACTGATGCCGAACCCGAAAAGCGGCACCGTCACCGACGACGTTGCCA
>JAAXHB010000119.1 GCA_012271125.1 Actinomycetota bacterium
GTCTGGCAGTGATCGCTGGTGCTATTTGGGGTGGCCTGGCTGGATATATCAAAGCCCGTTTCGGCGTGCATGAGGTGATTTCCACGATCATGCTCAACGCCGTGGCGATTTCTGGATTGATTGCGTGGCTTGTGATTCGCTGGCAAGCAGGTGGAGAAATCAGCGCCACCGGAGGGCGAGTGGGGACGACACCGATTGAACCATCGGGATTGTTGCCGGACATCAATGCTGTGGTGGAGCTTTTTACCCGAGACATTCGTTTGGGCAAAGAGTTGACGGGTGTGTTGCTGGTGGCGGTGGCGGTTGGGGCGGGGTATCACCTGTTGATCAATCGCACAGTGTTTGGGTTTGACCTGCGGGCAAGCGGTGCAAATCCGTTGGCGGCACATGCCGGTGGGGTTCATCCGAAACGCATGATTGTTATGGCGATGGTGCTTTCAGGTGCGGTAGCGGGACTTGTTGGGATGACCGAGTTAATGAATACGGGTTATTTTCCGTCGAATCCGATTTCGCAGCTGGGCTTCGCTGGAATAGCGGTGGCGTTACTAGGACGCAATCATCCGGTGGGAGTTGCATTGGGTGCGCTGATCTTTGCGTTCTTGGATGTGTCGTCGGGAATATTGCAAATCACCGGCGCTGCATCTAGTGAGATCGTGGTGATCATGCAAGGGGTAATCATCTTGGCGGCGGTGATTGCTTATGAGGTTGTGCGACGAGTACGGCGACGTGAAGAGGCAGCCGCAGCAGCGGCTGCGATGGGAACAGTCGCAGCGAGTGCGGCGGCATGAGCACCATGACTGCGAATAATCCCGTGAGCAAAGCTCTAGGGGAACTGCCGACTTGGGCGCGGTGGATGATCTATGCAGCGCTAGGTGTGTTTGTGCTCACCGTGGTGCAAGCCATTGGTGACACTGATCGCCTTACCGCAGCGACGTCGTCTCAGGCGATGCTGCGCTGGGCGGTGCCGATCATGCTTGCTGGGCTTGGTGGGCTGTTTTCGGAGCGAGCAGGTGTGGTCAATATTGGGCTTGAGGGGATGCTCATTTTGGGCACCTGGTTTGGGGCGTGGGGTGCCATTAACTACGGGCCGTGGATGGGATTGTTGATAGGTGTAGGTGGAGGTGCGATTGGTGGACTGATTCATGCCATCGCAACGGTCAGCTTTGGAGTGGATCACATCATCTCCGGCGTGGCGATCAACATCACTGCGCCAGGGTTGACGAGGTTCTTGTCATCGGAGATTTTGGTCAACCATGATGGTGGGTCGATAACCCAGTCGCCGCGAGTGCCGGGAGTGGGCAAATTCACGATGCCGTTTCTGGCAGATGGTGGACTTTTTGGATGGAAACCACCAAACCTGTTTCGCATTAGGACATCTGATCTGCTTGGCCAACTTGATGAACAGAACTGGTTTTACATTTCAGACTTAGCAGGCTTGTCACGAGGGTTAATGACGCAACTGTCGCTGGCGACGCTTGTGGCATTTGCTCTGGTGCCGCTCAGTGCGTGGGTGATTTGGCGGACACGGTTCGGCCTGCGGTTGCGTATTTGTGGTGAGCATCCGGTTGGAGGTGAAACACAGGGGATCAACATTTACCGCTACAAGTACTACGGGGTCATCTTGAGCGGTGCATTGTCTGGTCTTGGTGGGGCGTTTATGGCAAGCCCGGAACTGTCGGGGATTTATTTAGAAGGACAGACGCAAGGGCGGGGGTTTATTGGCTTGGCTGCTTTGATTTTCGGTAACTGGCGACCTGGTGGTGTTATGGCAGGTGCGCTGCTGTTTGGTTATCCGTTCGGGATTGGGTTACGTGACCTTGATGGGTCGGCATCACATGGGTTAATGCTCGTGAACGTCATCGTGTTGTGCCTTGTGATCGCCTGGGCCGTTCGAAAACGCAACCGCACCGACGCGATCATTGCGGGCTGCCTTGGAGCGGGAGCTGCTGTTTGGTACTTGTTGGCAGACACTGTGCCGAACTGGTGGATTTCGATACTGCCCTATGTGATCGTGCTAGTTGTGCTCATTTTCTTCTCGCAACACCTACGAATGCCCCGAGCAAACAACCGCCCCTATCGCCGCGGTGAGACTTAGCGACTCTGAGATCGGTGCCGATTAAAACCCGCGTAATGGGAAATCTGGGGGGCGTTGGAGCCAGTTGTCGGAGAGATAGTTCGCGGTTCCTTCAATCACATGCAACGTGTAAGCATGGCGACTTTTGTTTGAGGCGTTTGCTGCGCTGTAATGCGGCAGGGTTCCATGCAGAAGTATCAACGTTCCAGCCTCAGCCTCAAGCGGTACAAGTCCATCAGTGTCATAAGGAACCTCATCAAAGACATCGGTGGTGGTTCCTTTAGAGCGATCATCTGCATCGACTAGACGAAATCGAGACTTCGCAGACTGTCTGTGACCGCCTGGGAGTGCCCACATAGCACCGTTGTTTAATGTGGCATCTTCTATAGCCAACCAAAAACCAATCACGCTTTGCGGTTCAGTCCACAGGAAAGTGTGATCGCAGTGACAGATGACTTCACCGCCAATGCCTGGCTGCTTGAAGATGTACATGGACTGCAACAACTTCGGATCAACAAACCCAACATCACCAGCAACCTCAGCAAGTTCGGGTGTTCGTGAAAACGAATCAAAGACCGGATCAAGGTCATGCATCGCGTGGCCGAGCTTGTTCACAGCTTCAGGTATGGCTCGTGTCAGATTGCCATCTTCGTCGACAGCTCCATCTTCGAAGAACCAGCGCACCTTGTCCGCGGAGCCAAGAAACCACTCATTAGCACCATGAGAAGGATCTGTGGTTGAAAACACACACGCCTCACCACTCCCATCCAGACCTACCAACAGCGCATCGACATGCGCCTGCAACTCCTCGCACCGCGCACGCTCTACAAAATCCGGCAAAACGATGAAGCCATCCTGCTCAAACTGCTGAAGTTGCTCAGTGCTCAACATCAACAATCGCTAATCATCGAGGTGTGGTGAGTTGGGCTAGCAGGGTTGAATGCGCGCAACCGCGTGGAGCGTGAGCACATTCAAGCCTGATAAAGGCCAACTCACTAAGTTACCGACTGTGGGCGGTGGGTGTAGAAGAGGTAGAGGGTGGAGGTGAGGATTAGGAGCAGGGACATCCAGATGTTGATGCGGACGCCGGCAAGGAGGCTGGCCTGATCGCTGCGCAAGGCTTCGATCCAGAGGCGACCAATTCCGTAGCCGAGGGCGTAGACAGCGAGCAGCGCGCCGGAACGGAGTTTTTGAGTGCGGTCAATCATTATCAGCATTATGCAAAGGGCGATGTTCCAGATGCCTTCGTAAAGAAACGTGGGGTGGAAGGTGGGGTTGTTGAGGTAGTCGACTGGGCGATGCGAGGCGTCGATTTCGAGAGCCCAGGGGAGGTCGGTGGGGTGGCCGAAAAGTTCTTGGTTGAACCAGTTGCCGAGACGGCCGATGGCTTGAGCTAGCGGAAGTGCAGGAGCGATAGCATCGGCGGCATCGCGGGCGGTGAGAGGTGCTGGAGTATCGATGGCGTCGTCGAGAGCGGAGGCCTTGCGGGATTGGCGATGGGCGACCCATAGGCCGACGAGGATTCCGACGGTCATGCCGCCGGGAATGCCGAGGCCGCCTTTCCATATGGCGAAGGCTTCGCCCCAGCCGTCGTCGTAATGAAAACGACGCCAATCGGTGAGCACGTGATAGGCGCGAGCACCAATCACACCAGCGGGGACTGCCCAGACCGCGATTTGGGTGATTTGTTCTTTGGTCCCGCCGCGGGCGACCCAGCGACGTTGCGACAACCAGATGGCGGCGAGCACGCCGAGGGCGATCATTAATCCGTAGGCCCGCAACTCCAGGCTGCCGATTTCGATACTGCCGGAGCTGGGGCTGGGAATGGCAGCAAGCATTTAGGAAGGGAGGTGGGTGTTAAGCGAAGATGCGTTCGGAGGCGACGGCGAGATCGGCGGCGGGTTCGGTGACGCTTGCCAACAGGCCAGGGACTCGCGCCACACGAGTCGATGCGAAGAAGCGGGCGAGGACGGCGCGGTCGGCGGCGAAGTCGGAGCTGTAGCCGTTGTCAGAATCGGCAGCTGAGATGGCACCGTCGGCGAGGATGGCACCGGCGGTGGTGCCGGCGAGCATGTTCAAATAGGCGACCGAGCCGGTGAGTGCTTGTTCGACCGAAGCACCGAGGAACCAGGCACTGGCTTGCTCGCAGGCGTCGATAGCACCGTTGAGATGGGCGGCGGCAGATGTCAGGTCGAGGGGTTCGGCACCATTGGTTGCCGACACATCGAGAGCGGCGAGTTGAGAGGCAGAGTCGCGCAAGGACTCAAGGTGTTCCTTGACGACTGCGCCACCACGCATGGGGAGTTTTCGACCGATGAGATCGGCGGCTTGGATGCCGTTGGTGCCTTCATATATAGGGGCGATGCGGGCGTCTCGGTAATGCTGAGCGGCACCGGTTTCTTCGACGAAACCCATGCCGCCATGGATCTGCACACCAAGGCTGGTGAGTTCACATCCCATGTCAGTGCCCCATGCCTTTGTCAACGGTGTGAGCAGTGCAGCGACTTCGTCGGCGCTTTCACGTTCGGCATCTGTGGCGGCGTGATGGGAGCGGTCGATGGCTTCGGCGTTGCGGTAGGCGAGGCCGCGCATGGCGCTGGTGGTGGCGCGCATGTCGAGCAGCATGCGGGCGACGTCGGGGTGTTCGATGATGGGAGCTGTTTCACCTTTGGGGGTGTGGGGAGCTCGACCCTGGTGGCGTTCTTGAGCGTAGGCGAGGGCTTGTTGGTAAGCACGCTCGGCGATGGCGACACCTTCGAGGCCAACGCTTAGGCGTGCGTAATTCATCATCGTGAACATGTTGGCCATGCCGGCGTTTTCCTCGCCGACGATGTAGCCGACGGCACCGTCGTTGTCGCCGTAGGCAAGAACGCAGGTGGGGCTGGCGTGGATGCCGAGTTTGTGTTCGATGGAAACGCAGCCGACGTCGTTGCGGACACCGAGAGAGCCGTCTGCGTTGAGCAGGTATTTGGGGACGAGGAAGCTCGAGATACCGCGGGTGCCAGGGGGTGCGTCTTCGAGTCGGGCTAAGACGAGGTGGATTATGTTGTCGGCTAGGTCGTGTTCGCCGTAGGTGATGAAGATTTTGGTGCCATGGATGCGATAGGTGCCGTCGGGTTGGCGGATGGCTCGGGTGTTGAGGGCACCGACGTCGGAGCCGGCGTGGGGTTCGGTGAGATTCATGGTGCCGGTCCATTCGCCGGTGACCATTTTGGGCAGGTAGTCGGCTTGGAGTTGGGGGCTGCCGTGGGCGGAGATCATGGCGATTGCGCCTTGGGTGAGCAGCGGGCACAGCGACCAGGACATGCAAGCGGAGGTGAACATTTCTTCGATGGCGACGCCGAGCAGGTGCGGGAAACCACCGCCGCCGAATTCTTGGTTGAGAGAGACGGTACCCCAGCCGGCGTCGACGTAGGACTTGTAGGCGTCTTTGAAACCGGTGGGAGTGGCGACGGTGGCGAAGCCGGCGTCGTTGTTGGGCTCATTGGCTGGGACATGACGTGCCATTTCGGTGTCACCAACACGGTTGAGCGGGGCGATTACTTCAGAGGCGAAGCGGGCGGCTTCTTCTAAGAGGCTGTCGATGACGTCGTCGTCAGCATGGGAGAAATCATCTAGTTGAGCGAGGCCGCCTAGGCCTGCTACATGGCGGAGGTTGAATGCGACTTCTTGTAGGTCAGGGGTGAAATCAGTCATTGCCTATACCTCCTTGCGCTGGGGATGATGTCGTCGTCAATGTTGTCGTCAGTATTGCCGTCAATGTTGTCGTCAAAATGAGGGTAACTAGGTAACGGGTTCGGGGGCGCGGTGGCGGGCGGTGTTGATGGCGTTGAGGAGGGCGCCGGCGAGGAGTCCCATTGATAGCAGGTAGAGCCATAGCAGCAGTGATAGTGCGCCGCCGAGGAAGCCGAAGATGGCGTTGACGCCGTTGGAGGCGAGGTCGATGTAAAAGCGAAAGCCGGTTGACACGGCGAGCCACCAGCAGGTGGCTAGGGCTGCGCCGGGGAGTTCTTGGCGCCAGGGGTTTTGGCGTCGTGGGATGAGGTGGTAGATGGTGGCTGCCCAGGCGACGATGAGGGCGAATACGACGGGCCAACGCACCCAGACCCATAGGGCGTTGAGGAAGCCGCTTGCGCCGAGGAGGGAGTCGGGGTTTTCGCCGATGCCAAGGAGTGGGCCGACGACGACTAGTGCGGCGACGAGTGATGCCACCGCAATTGTTGCTATGGACATGATGAGTCCGGCGATGCGTGACCAGATCCAGCCGTAGGGGCGTTCAGTGCTGTTGATAACGTCGAGGGCGGCGACGACTGTTCTAAAGCCTCGCGAGGAGGCGTAGGCGGCGATGACGACACCGATGGTGATGGCACCGGCGTTGGTGCGGTCGAAGAGGTCTGAGGCGGTTTGTTGGAGGGTGTTGTCGCTGCCGAAAACGGTGCCGATTTGCTCGAGTGACCATTCTTCGATGTCTTTGGCTGTGTCGGCGCCGATTAGGGCGTCGAGTCCGCCGAGTCCGGCAGAGAAGACGATTAGGGCGGGGAACAGGCCGAGTATNNACCGAACAGGCCGAGTATTGCGAAGAAGGCGATTTCAGCCGAGAGGCCACCTACTCGGCGGTCAGCCCATTGGCTTTGGTAGGTGACGATGAAACGCCAGATGGCGGTCCGAGTGAGTAGCAGAAGATGAGGCGGGTTTTGTGGCGGGTTGGTGAGGTTGGACGGTTGGTGGAGTTGGCGGTTTAGCGGGGTTAGGAGCAGCCGCTGGTGGTTCCGCAATGGCTGCAGACATAGCAGCTGCCGGCGCGTTGCATTGTGATGCCGCATGCCATGCAAAAGGGTGCACCGGCGGCGGAGCGTTGATGGTCGGCGTGTTCGGCAGGGGCGGTGGCGGCGGTGGCGGC
>JAAXHB010000120.1 GCA_012271125.1 Actinomycetota bacterium
ACCGCCATCTGGTCACCGTCAAAGTCGGCGTTGAACGCGGCGCAGACCAGTGGGTGAATCTGAATGGCCTTGCCTTCGACAAGAACCGGCTCAAAAGCCTGAATGCCGAGACGGTGCAAGGTCGGGGCACGGTTTAGAAGCACCGGATGTTCACGGATGACGTCTTCAAGGACTTCCCATACCGGTGAGCGGCGACGCTCTACCATGCGCTTAGCGGATTTGATGTTGGCGGCACGGTCGGTGTCTACAAGGCGTTTCATCACGAAGGGCTTAAACAGCTCAAGCGCCATCAGCTTGGGCAGACCGCATTGATGGAACCGCAAGGTCGGGCCGACGACAATGACCGAACGGCCTGAGTAGTCGACTCGCTTACCAAGCAAGTTCTGACGGAACCGTCCTTGCTTGCCCTTGAGGGCGTCGGACAGGGACTTGAGCGCACGGTTGCCGGCACCGGTGACGGCACGGCTGCGGCGACCGTTGTCGAACAAGGCGTCGACGGATTCTTGAAGCATGCGGCGTTCGTTGTTGACAATGATCTCCGGTGCGCCGATGTCCATGAGACGCTTGAGGCGGTTGTTGCGGTTGATGACGCGGCGGTAAAGGTCGTTTAGATCTGAGGTTGCGAAGCGGCCACCGTCGAGCTGAACCATGGGACGCAAATCGGGTGGCAGCACCGGCACAGCGTCTAGCACCATGGCACGCGGGTCGTTTACACGGCGGCCGTAGCGGTCACGCACATTGAACGCAGAAAGGATGCGCAGACGCTTGATGACCTTTTGACGGCGTTGCATCGACAGGGGACGCTGGCCGTCTTGCGGGTCGAGCTGGTTGCGCAGGATTTCCTCTTCGGTGTCGAAGTCGAGCGTTTCGATGAGACGGGCGATGGCTTCGGCACCCATGCCACCTGAGAAGTACTCACCCCAGCGCCAGTCCATTTCGTCCCATAGCTCAGGGTCGTCAACAATTTGACGTGGGAACAAGCCAGTGAAGGTGTCCCAAGTCAGCTCAAGAAAGTCTTTTTTAACGTCGTATTGCTCGTTGATTTCCTCGAGGTCTTTTTCTGCTTGGGTTTGCAGGGCGCGCAGCTGGTTGTCTTTGGCTTCAGCCTTTTCAGCTTCGGCTAGCTCGGTTTCAAGGTTCGCTTGGCGTTCTTGTAGTTCGTTGTTGCGGGCGTCTTCAATAGCGGCCAGCTCGGCTTTGATCTCGGCTTCTAACTCAGGCAGGTCCTGATCACGGCGTTCGGCGTCGACGGTGATAACCAAGTTGGCGGTGAAATAGATGACCTTTTCGAGCTGCTTGGCCTTGAGCTCCTCTTTGGGCTCGGTGCCCATGAGCAGATAGGCAAGCCATGAACGAGTGCCGCGCAGATACCAGATGTGAACCGCCGGAGCTGCCAGCTCAATGTGTCCCATGCGCTCGCGGCGCACCTTGGAGCGGGTGACCTCCACACCACAGCGTTCACAGATGATGCCCTTGAAACGCACCCGCTTGTACTTGCCACAAGCGCATTCCCAGTCCCGCACGGGTCCGAAAATCTTTTCGCACAGCAGGCCATCTTTTTCGGGCTTGAGCGTGCGATAGTTGATCGTCTCGGGCTTTTTGACCTCGCCGTTGGACCAGGTGCGGATTTTGTTAGCGCTAGCCAGGCCAATCTTGAGGTTGTTGAAGTCGTTTATATCAAACATAAGATTCCTAAAAGTCGAATTGGCAGGACAGATAACGAGAGTTGGGCTGGCAGGGTTGAATGCGCGCAACCGCGTTTAGCGTGAGCACATTCAAGCCTGATAAAGGCCAACTCGGGCAGCTCATGCTTGTGCGGCAATACGAGCTGCGTCTTCTTCGTCGCTGCCACGCTCTGGACGTTGCAAATTGATGCCCATCGTGTCGAAACCCTTGAGGCTGTCCTCGTCGAGCTCTTGGATTTCAATTTCAGCGCCGGTGCTAGATAGCACTTCGACGTTGAGACACAGCGACTGCATTTCTTTGATGAGAACCTTGAAGCTCTCAGGAATGCCGGGCTCAGGCACGTTGAGCCCCTTGACGATGGCCTCATAGACCTTCGCCCTGCCGACCACGTCGTCGGATTTGACAGTGAGCAGCTCTTGTAGGCAGTAGGCGGCACCGTATGCCTCAAGCGCCCAGACCTCCATCTCGCCGAAACGCTGGCCGCC
>JAAXHB010000121.1 GCA_012271125.1 Actinomycetota bacterium
GGGCAGCGTTTCCGACCGGTGTGAAATGGAGTGCCGTTGCCGAACAGCCCGGCCATGCCAAACATGTGGTGGCGAACTGCGACGAGTCCGAGCCGGGCACTTTCAAAGACCGAATCGTCATGGAACAAGATCCGTTCGCTCTCATTGAAGCCTTAACGATTGCCGCTTTTGCCACTGACGCCACCCACGGTTGGATTTACATACGCGGCGAGTATCCGTTGGCAACACAACGCCTAGATAACGCGATAGCTGCGGCTCGGCAGGCGGGCTGGCTCGGCGTCGATATTCAACGCTCAGGCATGAGCTTCGACATCGCAGTCTGGCGTGGGGCCGGTGCTTACATCTGCGGCGAAGAAACGGCACTGTTTAACTCTCTTGAAGGGTTTCGTGGCGAACCTCGCAACAAGCCGCCGTTCCCGACAACGCACGGCTTGTTCGGTCAGCCAACCGCGATCAACAACCCCGAGACGCTTATAAACGTCATCGACATCGTCAACGAAGGTGCTGAGGCCTACCGACAGTTCGGCACGGAACGTTCTCCAGGCACGAAACTGCTATGCCTGTCCGGTCGGATCGCCAAACCGGGTCTATATGAAGTGCCTTTCGGAACGACATTGGGTGAGGTGCTGACCTTGGCAGGAGGCGTCACGGGTTCCGGGGAACTACAAGCCGTGTTGATGGGCGGTGCCGCCGGATCATTCGTTGGGCCGGAATCGCTGGAGCTGCCCTTGACATTGGAAGACACCCGTGAGGCGGGCACCACATTGGGCTCAGGTGTGGTGATGGCCTTTGACACGTCGGTGGACATGAACGAGGTCGTGTTGCGCATCGCGCAGTTCTTTAAAGACGAATCCTGCGGCCAGTGCGTGCCTTGCCGGGTCGGGGTAGTGCGCCAACATGAGACGCTGGTAGGCATGAGCATCGGAACAAACGGCAACCGTAGCAACGGCAGTAGCCGGACGAAGATTGAGTTGATTGATGACATTGCCGAAGTAATGGGCGATGCCTCCATTTGCGGTCTTGGTCACACGGCAGCGTCAGCAGTGCGTTCAGCAATGCGTCTGGGACTAATCGAGGCAAGTGCCTCATGATTTTCGCGTCGCCGGTGTCATCGTTCCGGCGTCGTCGTTAGTGCCGTCGTTAGCTATGCTATTATTTGAAAGACTTACACAAATATGACAAAGACCGTTCATGAAATAAGTAATGAAACAAGTAACGAAATAACCGACGATTCCATGACCGAGACGCCGGTCTCGTTAACCATCGACGGCACCAAGGTTGAGGTCAGCTCCGGCACCACCGTTCATGGTGCTTGTAACCAGGCTGGCATTGACACCCCCACCTTGTGCTGGGCTGAGAACCTCACCCCGGTCAATGTCTGTCGAGTATGCGTCGTCGAAGTCGAGGGTTCGCGGGCGCTGGTGCCGTCATGTTCACGTCAAGCCGAAGATGGAATGGTCGTCAACACCGACAGCGAGCGAGTGCGTCACAGTCGCAAGATGGTGCTTGAATTCCTGGGCTCAAGCGTTGACCTGAGCCAAGCCGATGACCTGAACCGCTGGATCGACCACTATGACGCTGACCCCAATCGTTACGGCGATGAAGACAACCCAGCAGAGCGCCTTGAAGAACCTGTTTTGATCCAAGATGACCTCTATATACGTGACTACAGCAAATGTGTGCTGTGTTACAAGTGTGTTTCGGCTTGCGGTGATGATGCCCAGCACACCTATGCGATCTCCGCAGTCGGTCGAGGTTTCGATGCTCGGATTTCCACCGAGTTCAGCGCAGTTTTGCCTGATTCTGCATGCGTATATTGCGGCAACTGCGTGGGTGTGTGCCCAACCGGGGCGTTGCAGTTCAAAACCGAATACGACCTACGGGTCGAGGACAACTGGCGACCCGAAGAGCAGAGCGTGACTCGCACCGTTTGTTCATATTGCGGCGTGGGCTGCAACCTAGAATTGCATGTCCAAGATGAGCGCATTGTCAAGGTCACGTCTCCGGCGGATCATTCGGTGACCAGCGGTCATTTGTGCATCAAGGGACGCTTCGGTTGGCAATATGTCCACAATGAGTAACGCCCATAATGAGTGATGGGAATAGGGCTGGGGATGTTGACAGCAAGTAGCTGCTGTCGCTAATAAACAATGGCAGGAAAAGAGGGCAGGGGGCGACACAGGCAACGCAGCGCGCCAACCGGTCCCGCGCAGCCTCCATGGAGGTTGTTGAAACGCCGTTTTGACCCTGTTGGAGTCGTTTCAGACGACGAGGTTGAACACATTCACAACGCCTCATTAGAGGTGCTTTCCGACATTGGCATGGAGTTTTTGCACCCCAAGGCATTGTCAATGTGGGCTGATGCTGGTGCCAAAGTCGATGACACTCGTGTACGCATCGACCCTGAGCTCATCTGTGAACTAGTGGCACACTCCCCGGCTGAGTTCACGTTGCACGCCCCTGATCCGGCACGCAATGTCGTCATCGGCGGCAACAATGTTGTCTTCGCTGCAGTAGCGAGCCCGCCAAATAGTTCAGATGTCGCCGGCGGGCGGCGTACGGGCAACCGTGAGGACTTTCGTCGCCTGGTCATGCTAAGCGACGTCATCAACGCGGTACATACTCACGGTGGCTATCCGGTTGAACCCACCGATATTCACTCCTCGATTCGGCATCTGGAAGCGACTCGTGATCTGCTGACATTGTCAAATAAGGCCGTCAAGTGCTATTCGCTTGGAGCGCAAAGAAACCGTGATGTGCTAGAGATGGTACGCATCGTGCGCGGTGTCACCGATGACGAGCTGGACACCCAGACGTCGTTGCAGACGATCATCAACACCAGCTCACCACTGCGCCTAGATACACCGATGCTTGAAGGCATCATGGAGCTCTCTTCACGAAATCAACTGGTGACGATCACGCCGTTTACTCTTGCCGGGGCGATGGCACCTGTCACCGTTGCCGGTGCAGTGGTCCAGCAAAACGCCGAGGCGCTGGCGGGGATTGCCTTCGCTCAACTGGTGCGCCTCGGTGCGCCGGTCATGTATGGCGGGTTCACGTCCAACGTTGACATGCGCTCGGGTGCGCCGGCGTTCGGCACGCCGGAGTACATGCAAGCGGCGATGCTTGGCGGACAAATGGCTCGCCGTTACAACCTGCCGTATCGGTCGTCCAATGCGTGTGCTGCCAACACTGTCGACGCCCAGGCTGCTTGGGAGAGCGCCTTTTCGCTGTGGGGAGCGGTGATGGGCGGCGCAAACTTCGTCCTGCATGGGCTGGGTTGGATGGAAGGCGGCTTATGTGCCAGTTATGAGAAGATGGTTATCGACGCTGATCTGGTGAACACGGTGTCGTTATGGATGCAACCTGTCGAGACAGGTGCTGACGCTTTTGGACTTGATGCCATCGCTGAAGTTGGCCCCGGCGGGCATTTTTTCGGAGCGGCGCATACCCAGGCTCGTTATCGGGATGCGTTTTTTGAGCCGATGGTGTCGGATTGGCGCAACTTTGAAAGTTGGGAGGAGGCAGGGTCGCCAACGGCACGGGAAAAGGCAGCCGAGCTTGTGCCGCAGCTATTGGATCAGCATGAACCGCCTGATTTGTCCGATGACGTTATGGCTGAGCTAAACGACTTCACTGAGCGACGTATTGCCGAAGGCGGCGTTGAGACTGATTTCTAGCGACAACAACTTCTAGCGATAACGACTTCTAGCCTGTCACCATGAGCACGACTCAAACAAGGTTCATGGACACTGGCTTTTGGCAGGATGTGCGCCAACCCATTGAGTCCGCCATGGGCATGCCCCCTGAGGCATACGTTGACGCGAACTTCTTCGCCCTAGAACAGCAGAAACTTTTTGAACGAGGCTGGGTCGTCGTTGGTCTTGTTAGCGAAGCCGCCGACCCATCGGCGATGCTCGTACGCCAAGTCGGCACCAAGTCAGTGCTAATCGTTCGCGGCAGCGACGGCAAACTCCGAGGCTTTCTCAACGCCTGCCGTCATCGTGGAACCGAGCTCGCAGCTCACGACTGCCAGGTCGATCAGCTGATCCGCTGTCCCTATCACCGCTGGGCATACAACCTTTCCGGTGACCTTGTTGCCACGCCGTTGTTTGATGAGGTGCCTCGCCCAGATTTTGACCCTGCCAAGTATTCGTTGATGCAAGTGCGGGTTGACACATGGGGTGCGCTGGTGTTCGTTTGCCTGGACGAAGCCACTATGACGCTCACCGAATGGCTTGGCGACCTGACAGAGCGTATGGGCTCTTATAAGTTTGAAAGCTGGCGTGTTCACAGCGAAACAACGCTTGATGTCTGGGCGAACTGGAAGCTCATCTCGGAGAACTTTCAGGAGTATTACCACCTCAAATGGGTGCACCCGGAGCTTGCCAAGGTTTCTCGGGTGCAGGATCATTACCGCTATCAGGGGCCGGGCATGTACTGCGGGCAGACGACCTCACCGGTCAGCAGCGACGAGCGTGACGAGTGGATGCGCATGCCCGCCGCCGATGGACTCGACAAGTCCGACTCCTGCAGCGGGCGTTTCGTGGCGGTCTTCCCGAATGTGACCTTGTCGGTGCTGCCCAACCATGTGTTCTTGATGATGCTTGAGCCGATCTCCGCGGGTCACACTAGAGAACGTTGCGTGGTGCTGATCCCGCCATCTAATCCTGAAGTCGATGACAAGGCTGGCGAGGATCTGGTGGCGTTTTGGACTGAAATCAACAGCGAAGACATCGGCATCATGGAGCAGGCCCAAAAAGGGTTATCGAAGACGCTGATGCCACCGGGGCCCTTGTCGCCAAGGTTCGAAGAGCCGCTTAATCGGTTCCACAAAATGACCGCTGATGCGCTTACTTCGAAATCTTTGTCGTCATCGGATTTAGTAGTGCCTATTGGCGACGATGCCGACAGTGCAGCACGGTATGGCACGGGCGTCAATCCGTTCCCGCCCGCCATCGAAATCCGCACATGACGTTGTCAAAGACAGTATCAATGACAGTGTCAACGTCGTCATCCAATGACGACTAGATGACACAAGTAGTCATTTACAGATGAAATCCCATGCCCAGGTTGTCGTCATAGGCGGCGGTGTTGTTGGTGCCAGCGTTTTGTATCACCTCACAACGGTCGGCATCACCGACGTCGTCCTACTAGAACGAACCGAACTGACGGCAGGCTCCACATGGCATTCCGCCGGCGGTATGCACACCCTCAACGGTGACCCCAACGTCGCCAGCTTGCAGCGTTACACCTTTGACCTGTACGCCAAGATTGAAGCCGAATCAGGGCAGGATTGCAGCATCGTACGCTCCGGTGGGGTGATGCTCGCCGACACTTTAGAGCGGCTCGACTGGCTCAAGATGGCACACGCCCGTGGGCGTTACCTCGGCATGGAAACCGAAATTATTTCCGCTCAAGAAGCCGCAGAGATTATGCCCCTAGTCGATCCGCAACATTTCGTGGGGGCAATGTATGACGCACACGAAGGTCATCTCGACCCATCCGGTGTCACCCACGCCTACGCCAAATGCGCTCGCAACGCCGGCGCGGAGGTGTATCGCAACTGCTGGGCACGTGGCATTGAACGCACCCCTGACCGCAACGGTGCCAGCGGCAATTGGCGTGTTCAGACTTACGACACCGCCACCGGCGAAGACACAGGCGTCATCGAGTGCGAGCATCTGGTCAACTGCGGTGGCTTGTGGGCTCGTGAGGTGGGGCGCATGGTTGGGCTGGAGTTGCCGGTGTTGGCTATGGAGCACATGTATTTTCTCACAGAGTCGATTCCCGAAGTCGTTGAACACACCAAGAAAACCGGCGAGCAAATTGTCCATGCCATCGATTTCGCTGGTGAGATTTACACCCGTCAAGAAGGCGAAGGCATGCTGCTGGGCACTTACGAACGTGCCTGTGTGCCTTGGTCGCCGCAGAACACGCCTTGGGATTTCTCCATGAAGTTGCTTGAGCCGGATTTGGAGCGCATTGCCCCTTCGTTGGAGATCGGTTTCACGCATTTCCCGGCGATGGTAACGGCGGGAATTCGCCGTGTCGTTAACGGCCCGTTTACGTTTTCTCCTGACGGCAATCCGCTGGTCGGGCCGGTTCGAGGACTGCCACGGTTCTGGTCGGCGTGCGCGGTGATGGCAGGGTTATCCCAGGGTGGGGGAGTGGGACTCGCCTTGGCGAACTGGATCGCCGACGGCAACCCTGGTTTTGACGTTTGGGGCATGGATATCGCTCGTTTTGGCGACTACGCCACGCTTGCCTACACCAACGCCAAGGTGCGTGAGAACTATTCGAGACGGTTCCGTATCACCTTTCCCAACGAGTTCTTGCCCGAAGCTCGCCATGTGCAGACCTCACCTATTTACGATCGGCTGGTTAGTGAAAACGCTGTGTTCGGCGATTCGTTCGGTTTGGAATCGGCGTTGTGGTTTCAAGAATCCGACAAAGAACCTGTTGAAGAGGTCACGTTCGGGCGTTCCAATGCGTGGGATCGGGTGCGTGCCGAGACGTTGGCGGTGCGCTCATCAGTTGGTTTGCTGGAAACGACGGGGTTTTCGAAGTTCTACTTCACCGGAGCGGGAGCAAGGGACTGGCTGAACTGGGTTTTAGCTGGGCGTGTTCCTGCACCGGGGCGCATTGCGTTGTCGCCGATGACGAACAAAGCCGGCAATTTGGTCGGCGATCTGACCGTGGCTTGCCTACCGGCGGCTATGGGACACTCCGACGGAGTGTTTGGCACGATCACTGGTGGCGCTACTAGCAACGACCGCGATCAGGAAAGCTTTGTCGTGTTCGGCTCAGGAATTGCCGAGCGTTACTACCAGCGCTGGTTCGACCATCAACTATCGACATCTGCTGCCTCTGATGACGTCGGCTATCAGACACTTGGAGCGGAGCTGTGTGGACTATCCATCGCCGGTCCTGCCTCTCGCGCCTTATTGGAAAATGTCACTGACTATGACATTTCCAACTTTGGAATGCGCTTCATGTCATTCACAGAAATCGAAGTGGGCTATGCGCCGGTCTGGTGCGGACGCATCAGCTTTACCGGTGATTTGGGTTATGAACTATGGATGCCGGCTCGCTATCAGCGCTATGTATATGACCTGCTGCGCGAAGCCGGCAAAAAACACGACATGTCGCTGTTTGGACTTCATGCCTTGAACTCGTTACGCCTGGAAAAAAACTTCGGCAGCTGGGCACGCGAATACCGTCCTATTTATGACCCATTCGAAGCCGGCCTAGGACGCTTCGTGCGCATGGACAAGGCTTTCATAGGCAGAGACACTTTGGCTGTCAAATGGGGCGAAGACGGTCAAGGACTTGATCCCTCGCAGCCATCGTCGTCGAAGTCAGCACATGAGTCGTCGTCAGATACAGCACCTTGGGAACAACGTCCGCTCAAGCTGTGCTCCTTTGTCGTTGACACTGACCCTGGGCCCGCCGGCGCAGATGTCGTCGGTGACGAACCCATCTGGTGCAACGGCGAAGTTGTCGGCTGGGTTACCTCAGGTGGTTACGCCCATCACAGCGAAGCATCAGTCGCTCTTGGTTATGTACCCCGCCACCTTGTGCCAGAGACGCTGAGCACAGCGCCATCAAGCACAGCAGATTTTGAAATTGAAATAATCGGCACCCGACGCAATGCCAAACTGCTCGCTGAACCCTTGTGGGATCCAGTCGGTGAGCGAATGCGTGCCTAGCTGGTCCGGTCGCTGCTTTTAATAGTGCCGTCAGATTCTGGAACCGGAGGTGTGAAGTAGTCCGATGCGTCTTCAAGATGCACCACATGAACAGTGGACAACCCCGTCGGTGGGTCCACCGCACCCGCGCATACTGAGACACGGTCAGGCGCAACATCCTTCTTCCAAAACAGCGAACTCCCACAACGAGTGCAAAACCCATATGCCACGGTTGGATACTCCTCTGGCCGATACCAGTTCAAGGTGTCGTCGGATTCAAAGGTAATCTCATCTGTGCCGCAGTTAGACGCAGCCATATGATGCCCAGTCCAGCGCCGGCAGCGCACACAATGGCAATCCCAAATGCCACGCAAACTGTCAGGCTCAAAGCTGTAACGCACGCTGCCGCACATGCACTGTCCGGTTTTTCTTTGGCCGGTCTTTCGTTCGGTCATAATTTCTCCTAGATAATTGTCGGATAATTGTCGTTGCTAAGGGGGACAATCAATGTCTAAACATTACGACTCAAAACAATTCGACTATGTAATAGTCGGCGGTGGCTCTGCCGGATGCGCCCTAGCGAACCGACTCAGCGCCGATCCGGCAACGTCGGTGCTAGTGCTCGAAGCCGGACGCCGCGACTGGCGTTTTGACGTCTACATACACATGCCAGCTGCCTTGTCGTTTCCTATCGGCAACCGCTTCTACGACTGGCAATACACCTCCGAGCCCGAGCCGCACATGGGCGGTCGCACCGTGTATCACGCCCGCGGCAAAGTGCTCGGCGGGTCATCAAGTATCAACGGCATGATCTTCCAGCGAGGCAACCCGATGGACTTCGAACGCTGGGGTGCCGACACGGGCATGAGCAACTGGGACTTCGCCCACTGCCTGCCGTATTTCAAGCGCATGGAATCGTGCCTAGCCCTCGATGATCCGAATTGGTGGGGTACTGATGACAACGGCGACAGCACCGCCTTAAGCGAAATAGGCAGCGACGGACGTGGCGACAACTACAGCAACACACACTTCCGTGGCAAAGGCGGGCCGCTTGCCCTTGAGCGTGGTCCGGCGACAAATCCTCTATTTCAAGCCTTCTTAGATGCCACCGTTGAAGCGGGCTATCCCCGCACCGACGACGTCAACGGCTTCCGTCAAGAAGGTTTCGCTGCCTTTGACCGCAACGTCCACCGAGGCCGCCGTCTCAGTGCCGCTCGTGCTTATCTGCATCCCGTCCTGAGCCGCCCTAATTTGAAACTCAAAACCCGAGCCTTCACCACCAAAATCAATTTCAACGGTTCCAGAGCCACCGGCGTTGACTACATCCATCGCGGTCGTCGCCATAACGTGAGTGCCGGTGAAGTGATCTGCTGCGGTGGTGCGATCAACTCACCGCAGCTGTTGCAGTTGTCAGGGGTCGGCCCAGCCGACCTACTCCAAGAACATGGCATTGACGTTGTGTCAAACCTTGCCGGCGTGGGTGACAACATGCAAGACCATCTCGAGGTTTACGTCCAATACGCCTGCGCTAAACCGGTGTCGATGCAGCCAAATCTGGCACTCTGGAGGCGACCTTTTATTGGACTGCAGTGGCTGGCACGACGTGGTCCTGGTGCCACAAACCATTTCGAAGCTGGTGGGTTCATCCGCAGCAACGACGACGTTGCCTACCCCAACCTCATGTTCCACTTTCTGCCGATAGCAATTCGCTATGACGGCTCGGTGCCCGAAGGCGGTCACGGCTATCAGGTGCATGTTGGGCCGATGTATTCCAACTCTCGTGGCACGGTGCGCATCACCTCGACCGACCCTCGCGACAAGCCGGCGTTGCGGTTCAACTACCTGTCAACGCCTGAGGATCGGCGGGAATGGCTCGAGGCGTTGCAGTGCGCTCGACGCATTTTGAATCAACCGGCGATGGCAGAGTTCAACGGTGGTGAGGTTTCACCGGGGCCGAGCGTGTCCACCGAAGAAGAAGTGCTCGACTGGGTGCGAAAGGATGCTGAAACAGCGTTGCATCCGTCGTGCACTGCCAAGATGGGCGTCGGCGACGACGCGGTGCTGAACCCCGACACGATGGAGGTGTACGGCACTCAAGGGCTGCGGGTCGTGGATGCGTCGTCGATGCCCTATGTCACCAACGGCAACATCTACGCACCAGTCATGATGCTCGCCGAAAAAGCCGCCGACCTAATACTCGGCAACACACCCTTACCCCCCGAAGACGTCCCCTTCTACCGCCACCACCCCTAGATATCTCACCCCACTCATGACAACTCCTCTAACTAACGAGCTCAGCCGGAAAGCTTTTTTCTGCTCCAAATTGACGGGGCTCACTTGGCAAATTTTTTCTGTCACCGATCCGCTTCACGCGGCGAGCCTGCGTTCCGTCTCTTTCGAAAGCACTACCCAGTCTCTTGCTACGGATCGACGTTCCCGAAATAAATTTGCCAACTTCGCCCCAACTGTCCAAGTTATGGCAATGTTGGACGAGCTGT
This sequence comes from Actinomycetota bacterium, assembly GCA_012271125.1. GTDB lineage: Bacteria > Actinomycetota > Acidimicrobiia > Acidimicrobiales > Aldehydirespiratoraceae > JAAXHB01. The sequence continues at coordinate 10,190 of JAAXHB010000121.1, forward strand.
GCGTGGGTTGGGCTGGCAGGGTTGAATGCGCGCAACAGCGTTTAGCGTGAGCACATTCAAGCCTGATAAAGGCCAACTCACGCCACTGCCATTTGTCACGCCACTGCCAGTTGGTGGCATAGGGCATCAGATTTTGGGAGCTTTGGTGTGACATATGTCACTGAAATTTTTTAAATCTGGAGGTTGTTATTTGGCGCGGAAGGCAGCAGACTATGTCTTCATATAGGCGCCACATCACGACTCCCAACCTAGGTTTCGTGACGAGGGCATCGAGGCGACAAGGAGTTGCCATGAGTTCACCAATTGCACCCGTTGCACAGCTGACCCCAAACACTGTTTGGCGTGACGCTTTGGGTCCTGGCTATGCCAATGGTGTTATTGAGTGCGTGGTGCAGGCGGCCGGCGAAGCCGCTTTGCGTCCGTACCACGGCGCACGCCAGTAACCCCACTCACACCGATTCCGCGCCCGGCACTGTCCGTGGCACGGGTCGGATATAACGGCACGGGTAGCCTGCGCTCCCAATGACTAAAACGTCACCGTCAGAGTTTCCAGAGCCTGATTTTCTGGGGTTCGACACGCTAAGCCTGCACGCAGGCCAGCATGCCGACCCCACAACAGGTGCTCGAGCGGTACCGATATACCTGACCACGTCATATTCGTTTGACGACACTGACCAGGCAGCCGGTCTGTTCAACCTGGAAATCCCCGGGCACATTTATTCCCGGATTTCCAACCCGACCGTTGCAGTATTTGAAGAACGCATCGCCGCTTTAGAAGGTGGTGTCGGCGCAGTAGCGACCGCTAGCGGGCAGGCCGCGTTCTTTTTGGCAGTGGCGACGCTCATGGGCACAGGTTCACACATAGTCGCGAGCCGCAACATTTACGGCGGCACGCATAACATGTTGAACCTCACATTGAAACGCTTCGGCATCGAATCCACGCTGGTCGACCCCCGCTCGCCTGAAGCATTCGCTGCGGCGATTCAAGACAACACTCGCCTGGTGTTCGCCGAAACTCTCGGTAACCCTGGCATCGAGGTGCTCGACATAGCCGCGGTTTCCGAAGTAGCACATGTTCACGGGTTGCCGTTGATGGTGGATTCAACATTTTCGACGCCGTATCTGATCCGCCCTTTTGATCATGGTGCCGACATTGTCATGCACTCAGCTACAAAGTTTCTTGGTGGACATGGCACCGTCATAGGCGGGGTGCTCGTCGACGGGGGCAGTTTCGATTGGGATGCCTCCGGGCGTTTCGGTACCTTGACCGAACCATACGCCGGCTATCACGGGATCAGCTTCAGCGACGAGTTCGGTCCCTCTGCGTTTATTAGTCGTGCCAGAGCCGAAGGGCTGCGAGATTTTGGTGCCTGCATGAGTCCGGCAAATGCGTTCCAGCTGTTGCAAGGTGTGGAAACGCTGGGCTTGCGTATGGCAAAACATGTTGCTAACACCGCGGAGGTCGTCTCCGCTTTAATGTCAAACGATGCAGTGACCTGGGTTAAGTATCCATCGGTACCCGATCACCCCGACCATGAAATCGCCAAAAAAATGTATCCACACGGAACCGGTGCAATCTTGAGTTTCGGTATAGCCGGCGGACGTGAAGCCGGAGCGAAGTTCATAGAAGCAGTTCGACTTGCTTCGCATTTAGCAAACGTCGGCGACGCCAAAACTCTGGTTATTCATCCGGCAAGCACCACGCATCAGCAAATGTCAAGCGAAGACCTGGTCGCATCCGGTGTCGGCGAAGACTTGGTGCGCTTATCAGTCGGTTTGGAAGACGCCAGCGACATCATCGATGACCTTGAGCGTGCGCTCAAGGCATCACAGCGCTAAGCAACGCTCGGTAGGGCGAGTGGAACTGCTACTAGACGACAAGGTCGTCCGCTACGCCAACGGTGGACGCAATGGCAACGACAACGAACCCAACGTTGTCTTAATTCATGGTGCTGGCGGTGACCGCACCGTCTGGCAGTTGCAAACCCGATGGCTCGCACATCACGGTTATCGGGTTCGTGCCGTTGACCTGCCCGGCCACGGCGGAAGCGCCGGCCCGGTTTTGGCAACTATCGAAGAGATGGCAGATTGGTTAGCAGATTTTGTTAACGCCGCTGGCGTTGCACCAGCGCATCTCGTTGGGCATTCGATGGGCACTTTCGTGGTGCTTGAAACCGCGGCCCGTCATCCTGAAGCAGCACGCTCGGTTGTCATGCTGGGGACAGCGTCGGCAATGCCCGTACACCCCGGACTACAAGCTGCCGCCGATGCTGACAGTTCCGTCGCCGGTGAGTTGATCACTTCTTGGGGACTGGGTAGCCGCGCACATCAAGGTGGTCACGAGTCACCCGGCATGTGGCTAATCGGCTCAACCACAGCCTTACTGGATAGAGCCGACACGGGAGTTTTAGCATCTGATTTGGCAGCTTGTGCTGCCTATGAAGGTGCTAAAACCGCTGCTCCACAGGTGCAATGCCCCGTGAGTTTGATCCTTGGGCGTGAAGACAAGATGACCCCAAATATGGCCGCCACGGATCTCATTGCATCGTTTCGAGACGATGTCACCACCGTTAATCTCATCGAACGCGTCGGGCATTTCATGCACACAGAACGTCCAATTGAAGTGCGCAAAGCCATTGCTGCGGCCATTGGCCGTGTCGAAGCAACAGCGGCTTTGACCGCCGTCGGCAGCTGACCTCGTTACCGAAGTCACCGTCACCCCTCAAGCTGTTCTTCTCAGCCCTCTTAGATAGCTAATCTTCGCAACGTGGACGCCAGCGCCGTTGTGCGGCCTGAGCCCGAAGGCATCCAAGGCGGCCCACTAAAGGGCAACAGTCTTGTATTAGCACGAGCACTGCTGTGCGGTGTCGGCTTTTTGATGATGGGTAGAGGGCTGCAAAACGTGCTGCTCGGCGTGCGAGCCGAGTATGAAAACTTCGGCACAGCGGTCGGCAGTTTCGTGCTAGCCATCTACTACCTCGGCTTTCTTGTCGGCACCAAGGTGACCTTGCACTTTTTAGGAACTGTCGGACATATTCGAGTGTTTGCCGCTTTGTCATCGGTGACATCTGCCACGGCGCTGGTGTTCGCTGTTTGGGTTGACCCAGCGACCTGGACAATCCTGCAGTTCATAACTGGAGCTTGCGTAGCTGGCTTGTCTGTAACAAGCGAATCATGGCTCAACGACATGTCCACCAACGAGAACCGCGGCCGTCTGCTGGCAATGTACATGCTCGTAATGATGGGTTCGATCAGCTTGGGGCAATTGCTACTGAACTTGTCGAACCCGCTGGGCTTTGAACTATTTGTGTTGGCATCGGCTTTGATTTCTTTGGCACTTGTGCCGGTTGCTCTATCGGCGTCTCGAGCGCCAGCTCTTACGGTTGCAGAGCCCATGCCGATGCGCAGGTTGTTTTCACAGGTGCCATTGGCTGTGGTGACCTCAAGCTTGTGCGGTGCGGCACTAGGGGTTATGTGGGGTCTGGGTGCTTTCTATGCCGCCACCGAAGGCTTGCCGGTGTCACGCATCACGCTGTTTACTGCGGCACCTGTGGTTGGTTGCGTAGCGTTTCAGTGGCCCGTTGGCTTGTTATCAGATCGAGTTCAGCGACGTCATGTCGTGTTTGGCGTTGCGGCCATTGCATCGGCAATGGTCGCGATTCATGGTTTGTTTATCGAGCCGGGGACGCCGTTGTCATTGTTGTTGATGTTTGTTGCAGGCGGGATGGCATATCCGCTTTATTCGTTAGCGATTGCTTTGATGGCTGACAGCGTCTCGATACCGCAACTCAACAGCGCTAGTGCTTCGCTGGTGCGCTTTTACGGGATTGGTTCGGTGGTTGGGCCGTCTGCGGCGGGTGTTGTTATGGCTATCACCGAGCCCAAGGCGTTTTATTACTGCTTACTTGTGTCGTTTGGACTGATAGTGGTTTATGTGATTTATCGGATGATCTTTTATGACGCTTTGCCGGTGGAAGAACAGGGCAAGTTTGTGGCATGGCCGGCTCGAGCCTCGGCTATGGCTGCCAACTTGTTGAGCCGCACCAGCGCCCGTGCAAAGTCGTGGAGTGAACACAGCCCCGTCCGACGCCGTCGCAAATAATGGAGGCAAACTCCGCAGTCACATACTTCACCGCGAGTTCCACTATTCCCGCCAATTACTTGCACTCTCGTGGCGCTAACACTCACCTATGAATTCGATCCGGTCAGCTTCAGCACGTGAAATGCTGCTGGATTTGACCGCACCGGTTTATTGGCCAATCTTCACCACCAGCGCAAGCATGGGAATGCTCATACCTGTACTGCCCCTGTATTTGCGTGATCTCGATCTGAGCTTCACCTCGGTTTCGGTCATCTTGGCAGCAGCAGGGCTTGGAGGTTTGCTCGGTGGCCTGCCGGCTGGAAGCGTTATGGGACGTATTGGAGCTGAGGCGTTACTAGCACTGTCAGTCGCAGCGATGGTTGTCACCAGCGTTGTTTTCCCTGTGACGACTCTGGTGCTAGTGCTAATCGCCTTTCGTTTTGTCTATGGCTTAGGCAGTGTCGGGGTGTACTTGTCACGCCAAACATTCGTAACTGAAGAAGTTGTGTCATCAATGCGCGGCACGGCAATGTCGTTTACTGGTGGTGCTTTGAGACTTGGTGTGTTGGTTGGTCCGCTGCTTGGTGGAGCGTTGACAGATTGGTGGAACTATTCGGTTGCTCTTATCGGAGCAGGAGTTGTTGCCGGCCTGGGCTGGCTCCCCGCAGTCCTCCAACATCCCTCTCGCCCAGCGACCCCATCTACCTCGTCGCCGCCTTCCAATAATGCAGAAACCCCCGCCACCTATGACCCGGCAACCGTGGCAAGTGGTGCCCCAGGTAGCCGTGACGACCAGCCCGGTTTGTTGCGAGCTCTATGGCGTTACAAGAAACTGTTGCTGCGCGGCGGAATGGGCCCAATGTTGGCCTTGACCGTTCGAGACGGACGTTTCGTTGTCCTACCTCTTGTGGCTGCCGAAGCTGGACTCAGCCCGGGTGCTGTAGGAGTTGTCGTCGCTATAGGCACTGCAGCGGACTTGTGCTGCTTTCCTTTGTCAGGCATCTTGATGGATCGCTTTGGACGACTATTTGCCATAGTGCCAGCCTTTTTGTTGATGGCTGTTGGGTTCTTGTTGCTAGGTGCCAGCAGCACTTCAGTAGTCGTCGCCATAGCAGGTGTGGTGATCGGAATTGGCAACGGCATCGGTGCCGGCACCATGCTCACACTAGGCAGCGACCTCGCCCCAGCCGATACAACCGGGCATTTCTTGGCAGGTATCACAACTATGAGCCACACCGGTCGTCTAATCGGTCCACTAGTCGTGGGAATGACCGCCGACGCGGTCGGTCTCAGCTGGTCATCAATAGTGCTTGGCGGCATCTTGGTTGTGGCGGTGGCGTGGATTGTTCTATTGGTAGGAGAAACAGCAAACAGGTAAGCTCACCTCTTCAAACTAAGAGCCGTCAAGGCCAGAAAAGGAGCAGCAGATGTCGGTAGGGGATCATCATTTTGACAAGTGGGTCGACACCGTTTTTGAAGACGACCTGAACCGTTCTCGTCCGCGAGCCGTACGTGCGCTAGCGGAGTGGGCTGCTGCATCGGTGCAAACCCACACTGACGTTCATGCCGGCATTTCTGCTGGTTTCGCAGCCGTGTCTCGGGCTGCTGAATCCCCCGAAGCCACCGTAGACGCTGCCTATCTAGCCATTGGTCACGCGGTTGAGTCCTTGAAGCACAGCGGCAAGTCCGACATCAGTGAATGGCACAACTCTTTGCATGAAGCCGGTGAGCTAATCGGTCTGCGCCTCCCAGCTCAAGCCCGCGAAGCCGCCTAATCTGCCTTCTCTCTCTGACAGGACATCTACACCTGACTTAATCAGACGGTTAGCCGATTTCGTCTTCCATTTCGGACTTGCGGCGGTCTACATAGTCGAGTAGTTCGGCATCAATAGCGCCGTCAATAGGCGGCGCTTCGTAATCGGCAAGCATTTGCTTCCAACGGGTATTAGCTCGCTGCGCCGCAGTTTGAGCACCTTCTTCAGACCATTGCTCGAAGCTGTTGGCGTCAGCTAGCTCCGAACGCCAAAACGCTGTCTCGAAGTTCTCTAACGTGTGGGCGTTACCGAGGAAATGGTCGCCGTGAGCGTTGGTCAAAAAGGCATCCATGCCTTGGCCGTTTTCGGACATGTCAACGCCTTTGGCCCAAACCTCCATAGCAGTTAGCTGATCAGCGTCCATGATGAGCTTTTCATAACCCAAAGCAAGTCCGCCTTCTTGCCAGCCTGCAGCATGGAGCACAAAGTTCACGCCAGCTTGGACAGTCGGGAACAGCGTGTGAGCGGACTCATAAGCAGCCTGAGCATCGGGTGCTTTCGACGAGGTGAACTGTCCACCGGAACGGAACGGAACGCCCAGGCGTCGAGCCAAAGACGCCATTACATAAATCGCCTGCCCAGCCTCAGGGGTGCCAAAAGTCGGTGCCCCCGTAGCCATAGACATTGACGACGCAAAAGTTCCAAATATCACTGGCGCACCAGGGCGAACCAGCTGCAAATACGCCATCCCCGATAGAGCCTCAGCAAGGGCTTGCGCGGCTAGTCCCGCCA
>JAAXHB010000122.1:0-3272 GCA_012271125.1 Actinomycetota bacterium
CGCCTTCTTCGGCACCGACGCCCTAGGCCGAGACGTTTTTGCTCGCACAATTCATGGTGCCAAGGTGAGCCTCACCGTCGGTGGAGTCGCCATCGTTTTGGGAATGATCGTCGGCGGCGGACTAGGCGTCATCGCCGGAGCCTTCAAGCGCTGGGTCGGCCATGTCGTCAGCTGGACATTCCTGGTGATGCTGGCATTCCCAGGTCTGGTGTTGGCAATCTTGATTACAGCAACTCTGGATCGCAGCCTGCTAGTGGTAAGCCTGACCCTGGGTCTCCTGTCAGCAGCGCCGGTAGGACGACTTGCCCGAGCAACAACATTGGTATTCGCCGAACGTGAATTCGTAGCCGCATCACGGGTGCTCGGCGCACGCAAATGGCGAATCATCGCCAAAGAACTGCTGCCATGTGTGCTGGTGCCAATGGGTGCTTTACTGTTGCTTGGCCTAGCCGTTGTGATAGTGGCAGAAGGCTCCTTGGCATTCCTCGGCTTGTCCGTGTCAGGCGACGACGCCATCTCCTGGGGCAAGATCATCGTCGACGGTGCCGGCATTCGCGACCTAGAGAAATCACCTCACGTTGCGCTGTTTCCTATTGCAACAATGTTTGTGACAGTGTTGGCGTTGAACTACCTCGGCGACCGAATCCGGCAACGCTTCGATGTGAAAGAACTCGCCTTCTAATGCCCGCGCAAGCCTCCAGTCCAGCCGCCATAAACACAGCCATAAACACAGCCACAGTCTCCGCCGCGCCGCTACTGACGGTTAACGACCTGTCGGTCAGCTTCACCACTGACCGTGGTATCGCTCACGCGGTCAAGAATGTGACCTTCAACGTCGCCCAAGGCACCACACTTGGCATCGTCGGCGAATCCGGCTCAGGCAAATCCGTCACCGCAAAGTCAATAATGAACCTCCTGCCCCGCAGCGCCCATATAAACGGCCAAATCACTTTCGACGGTCGAGACGTCCGAGCCTTAGCAGCGTCAAAAGAGAAACATTTCTGGGGCGTTGACGTTGCCATGATCTTCCAAGACCCTATGACGTCGCTCAACCCCGTCAAAAAAATCGGCGAACAAGTAGCAGAGTCGATGCGCTATCACCTCAGCTACCGCAAACAGCAAGCCGACGCCGAGGTGCTCAACCTACTGGAACTAGTCGAACTGCCCGAACCTCAGCGGGTGCGCAATCAATATCCCCATGAGCTGTCAGGCGGTAAACGCCAACGCGCCATCATCGCTATGGCTTTGGCGTGCCAGCCGAAGCTGTTGATCGCCGATGAACCCACCACCGCTCTAGATGTCACAATTCAACGCAACCTGTTGGAGCTGTTGCGCCGCCTACAAGTCGAGCGTGGCATGGCAATGATCCTGATTACTCACGACCTCGGCATCGCACGTCAAAACACCGACAATGTGGCGGTCATGTATGCCGGTCGCATCGTGGAAACAGCAGACACGAAAACACTGTTCGCTGACATGCGCCATCCATACACCGAGGGTTTGCTCGCCACAATTCCGCGGCTGGCCGACCCGGTCGGACATCGCTTAAACCCAATCCCAGGCCGCCCACCTGCGGCGACTAGTCATGTTCAGGCTTGCGACTATGCGCCGCGCTGTTCATACGCCCAGTCCGACTGCCACACCAAGATTCCAATCATTGACAACATCGATGACGTCCGCCAAGTTGCCTGTTTTTACCCTGTAGGCAGCAACAGATGACCGCTCTACGGGACAATGTCTTGCTACGCGTTAAAGACCTAGAGGTCACCTATTCTCTTGACAACAAGGCAACAGCTCACGCCGTATCCGACATGAGCTTTGACGTTGCCGAAGGCGAAACCCTGGGTCTAGTAGGGGAGTCAGGCTGCGGCAAATCCACCGTTGCCAAAACCATTGTCCGCCTGCTCAAGCCCGATTCAGGCTCAATCATCTTCCAAGGCAAGGACTTGGCAACACTTGAAGGCGAAGAACTCCGCCAGGTACGCCCCGATCTACAAATGATCTTCCAAGACCCAATCTCATCGCTCAACCCCCGACGACGAGTGCGGAACTGCATCGCCGAAGGCCTAAGAATCTGGCAAGACCTCAGCCCCGACGACCTTACAACACGCACCGATGAACTGATGACAGCTGTCGGGATCGATCCAAGCCTCGGAGATCGGAGACCGCATGAGTTCTCCGGCGGACAATGCCAGCGAATCGGCATCGCTCGCGCATTGGCGGTGGAACCCAAGCTTCTGATATGCGACGAACCAGTCTCCGCTCTTGACGTATCAATTCAGGCACAAATATTGAACCTCTTACAAGACCTGAAGCAACGCCTTGGACTGACAATGCTGTTTATCTCTCACGACTTAGCGGTGGTGAAGTCAATCAGCGACCGAATTCTGGTCATGTATTTAGGCAAGGAATGCGAAATCGGCTCAACCGATGCCATCTATCACCGTCCCGCTCACCCCTACACAAGAGCACTGCTCGCCGCAGTGCCAGAGCCAGCAGACTCTGTAGATGTCGCCGAAGGCCGCCTCAGCGGAGAGCTGCCCTCAGCAACCGATCCACCCAGCGGATGCCGCTTCCACACCCGCTGCTCTCATGCCACTGACGTATGCCGCGAAGTCGAGCCAACAATGACATCAGTCAATATTGAACACAGAGATATTGAACACAGAGATCGTAAGCACAGCGATCACTATGTGGCTTGCCACCACCCAGTGCTTTCATGAAACCCATCCTCGCACTCGTAACGGCTCTTCTATTAATGACGACAATGCCGACAACAACATTGGCGACAACATCTGCGACCACATTTTCGATGACAGCGTCGGCGACGGCATTGTCAATGACGACATTGTCGTCTAGCTCCGGCGCACTAACCCCGTTTCACCATCCCAGCGACGATGACCCTTTACCCGACGACACCGGCGACGGCCTACGAGAAGTCGTCGACATCCCAGCCGGCGCAGGCCGAATCATCGGCTCCCCAGACGCCGGCCCCGAACCACATCAAAGCGGCGACCGCGGCGGTGCGTTGCAATTCGCCACCCTCGGTGCTGTCGCCGCAGCCCTTGCTCTAATGGCATGGCGCATTACCCGCGCCCTGCGCCGCTCTAATAGCCCTGCCAGGTTGGTGAACGGTTCTCAAGAAACGACTTGATACCTTCGGCTGAGTCCTCGGTGCGGGCATTGAGTTCAACAGCGAGAGCTTCGTTTGACATCATTTCTTGACGATCCGAGTCAAGGCTGCGATTAACCAGCCATTTGGTCAACATAAA
>JAAXHB010000122.1:3284-5603 GCA_012271125.1 Actinomycetota bacterium
TCAGCAGCGACAACCTTGTTGACAAGGCCATAGTCATATGCCGTCTCCGCAGCTAAATCTTCAACTAACAACAACAACTCCATGCTGCGCCGCACACCAACAATGCGCGGCAACAACCATGTGCCCATCGCATCTGGAACTAGCCCTCGCCGGGCAAAAACCTCCACAAATTTGGCACTATTGCTTGCTATCACTAAGTCGCAGGCAAGTGCTAAATGAGCCCCCATACCGGCAGCAGTGCCATTAACCATTGCGATGATCGGCACGTCACAATCCAACAAAGCCGGAAAAAGCGAATACTGACCGTTGAGCATTATGCGGCGAATATCACCGGTGATTTGCTCAGGAACATCGGGATTTCTGTCAGGATCGCTTTGACGTTGGCTTAGGTCAGCACCGGTGCAAAACCAGCGATCACCCGCACCAGTGAGAACCGCGCAGCGTGCCTGATGGCTGGTGTTTAACCCATTGAAAATGTCACGTATGCGATTCCGACACGCCGGAGTGAGAGAGTTCGCCGCTTCAGGTCGGTCAATGGTGATCCAGGCAACGCTGTTACGTATTTCAAGGTGAACCTGCTCCTCCACAGGACGCGGATCTGAGGTGCCTTCGGGTGCTGGCGAGTCGTTTAATTCTGGGCTCACACTGGCAAACTTACCCCTATGAGTGCCCCTATGAGCGAAGGAACTGCTGACCTGAACGTGACCGGATTTTGGGCGGTAGCCGAAGCTCACCCCGAACGCTTGGCGCTAATCGACCCACAGCACAACCAGATGACCTTCGCCGAGTTCGCCGGGCTAACAAATCAAATCGCACGCGGTCTACTGGACTTGAAGCTACGCAAAGGCGATCAGGTCACCACGCTTTTGCCTAACTGCACTGAACAGCTCGCCATCTGCTTAGCCGCTTACCAAATCGGGTTATATGTAACCGCCATCAACTGGCACCTAGTCGGTGCCGAAATCAACTACATCATCAACGACGCAGAAACCAAAGCACTGATTGTCCACGCCGACTTCGCCGACGCAGCCCAAGCCGCGGTCAAAGACTCCGTCGTACCCGCAGACAATCGATTCGCCCTCGGCGACAAAATTGACGACACAACCAGCGGCACAACCGGCAACACAATCGCCGGTTTCAAACCCTTCTCAGAGCTCACTAACGGGCAAAGCACCGAACGCCCCCCAGAAGAACACCTAGCCACTGGCTCGTTCATGTTTTACACCTCCGGCACAACAGGCCGTCCCAAAGGCGTCAAACGCCCCCTGAGCGAACGCCCAGTCGACGAAGCCGCCGAAACCGCAGGACGCTTACAACTGCTGTTTGGCATCGTCCCTCACGAGGACAACGTCCACATCACGATGGCACCGCTGTATCACACCGCGGTGAGCAACTGGACGCTGATGGCGCTTCATTTCGGACACACCATCGTGTTGATGGATCGCTGGACCGCCGAAGGCGCCCTCGAACGCATCGAGCGTTACAAGGCGACCACATCTCACATGGTCCCGACAATGTTTAACCGCATGCTGCAGCTGCCCACCGAGGTGCGCGAGCGCTACGACGTCTCATCGTTGCGCAGCGTCTTGCACGCCGCCGCCCCATGCCCGGTCGACACCAAACGCGCGATGATCGACTGGTGGGGCGACGTCATCTGGGAGTACTACGCCGCCACAGAAGGCGGCGGCACCTACGTAAGTGCGGCCGAGTGGCTCACCAAACCCGGCACGGTCGGCAAGGCATGGCCCACCTGTGAGGTCATCGTCGTGGACCGTGACGACCCGACCCGCCCCGAGCTGCCGTCAGGCGAATCCGGCATCATCTACATGAAAATGGGTACAACCTCTTTCGAATACAAAGACGACGCCGACAAGACCGCCGAAAGTCACCTGCGAGGCTTCTTCACCGTCGGCGACATCGGCTATCTGGACTCAGATGGCTACCTGTTCTTGAACGACCGAGCACACGACATGATCATCGTCGGCGGCGTCAACATTTATCCCGCCGAAATTGAAGGTGCGTTAGTGCAACATCCCGCTGTCGGCGACGTTGCTGTGTTCGGAGTGCCCAACGATGACACAGGCGAGGAAATCAAAGCAGCAGTTGAACTAGTCGACGACTGGACTGCCGACGACAACACAACCGGCGAAATCATCGCCTGGCTAAGCGAACGGATCGCTCGTCAAAAACTGCCACGATCCATCGATTATGTGGACGAGTTGCCCCGCGATCCCAGCGGCAAGCTCTACAAACGCCGTCTGCGTGACCCCTACTGGGCAGACCACACAACAAACCTTGTCTAGGCAACCTCGTCCAACC
>JAAXHB010000123.1 GCA_012271125.1 Actinomycetota bacterium
GCGGTCGCCGATGATGAGTTCACGCTGGCCGCGACCGATGGGGATGAGCGAGTCGATGGACTTGATGCCGGTTTGCATCGGCTCATGGACGGGTTGGCGTCCGGTAATGCCAGGTGCTTGGACCTCCATACGCCGTGAGATGGGGTTGGAGAGGGGGCCTTTGCCGTCGACGGGTTCGCCGAGGGGGTTGACGACTCTGCCGAGCAGGGAGTCGCCGACGGGGATTGAGAGGATTTCTCCGGTGGCTTGGACGGGTTGGCCTTCTTCGATGCCTTCGACTTCGCCGAGCACGACTGCGCCGATGGAGTCTTCGTCGAGGTTTAAGGCGAGGCCGATGGCGCCGTTTTCGAAGCGCAGCATTTCGTTGACAGCGGCGTCGGGGAGGCCGGAAACTCGAGCGATGCCGTCGCCGACTTCGAGGACACGTCCGACTGTTGATTGGGACAGCTCAGGGGTGAAGCCGGCGAGGCTGTCACGGATGGCTGAGGCGATGTCGTTGGTGTTGATCGTGAGGGTGTCTGACATTGTTGAATCTGACATGGTTGAATCTGACATGGTTGAATCTGACATGGTTAAATCTGACATTGTTGCTTCTGTGCCTTTCTTGTGTTACTTAGGCGACTGAGGAGCGCATCTGGTTGAGACGGCGACGCAGGCTGCCGTCGATGACGTCGTCGCCGATTTCGGTGATGATTCCACCTAGAACCGACGGATCGATGATGACCGAGATTTCAACATCGAGTCCGGTGGAGGACTTGATAGCATCGGCGAGACGGTTTTGTTGATCGTCGGTTAGGTCCACGGCTGAGCGGACACGTGCAACGCTGCGGTTGCGTTGTGCGGCGGCTTGGTCGATGGCGGCGTCGATGATTTCGAGCAGTTCCGACCCGCGACCGGCGGCGACGACCATTGACAGGGCACCGGAGGTGGCGGGGCGTGCCTTGCGAGATAGCACCTCTTCGAGAACTGCCTGGCGGCGTTCGGGGGTGATAGCGGAGTCAGACAGAGTGGCTCGCAGCTCGGCGCTGGTGCGCAGTGTTTGAGCGACAACGGCGAGGTCACGTTCGACCGCGGCCTGGTCACCTTCGGCTTGGGCGGCTGCGAGGATGGCAGCGCCGTAACCGCGAGTGCGTTCGTCAGACATTATTTATACGTCGCTATTTATACGTCGTTAGCTCTTGGAGGAGTTGGCGACTTCGTCGATGTAGGAATCTATGAGGCTGCTGTGGACTCCTGCGTCGAGGCTGGCACCGACTACACGCTCGGCTGCGCCGACGGCGATGGCTGAGACTTCGCCGCGGAGGTCGTCGATGGCTTGACGGCGGCTGGCTTCGATGTCGGCGGTGGCACGACTGCGCTGCTCGGCGATTTCAGCCTCGGCACGAGCCTGTAGGTCACGCTTGACCTGCTCGGCGGACTCGCGGGCTTCGTCGACGATTTTGGCAGCGGTTGCCTTGGCGTCGGCGAGTTGAGCCTCGTATTCGGCTTGGGTGCGCTGAGCGGCGGATTTGGCTTCGTCGGCGGCGTCTAGGTCGGAGCGGATTTTCTCGGCTCGCTTGTCCATGGCACCTTTGACGGCGGGCATGCCCTTCCAGACCATGAATGCCAACAAGATCACGAAGGCGGCACCGCCCCAGATGATCTCGTCAAGCTCGGGAATGATCGGGTCGGGTGCTTCGACGCAGCCCTCGAGGTCGGATTCGAACTTCTTGAAGACATCTTCGGGGCCGAACTCGACTTCGTGCAGGCTGCCGTATTCGGATTCGTATTTGTGGATTTTGCCGAATACGCAGCCGCCGATGGACTCGCCGGCGGCGAAGGCTTGGCTGCTGACGCCAAGGGTTACAGCGGCGACGAGCACTGCTGAGGCGATGTAACGGCGCTTCATGGGAACCTCCTGTGTTGCCCTGCTCGGCTCTAGGCGGGCAAAAGCAGGATGAACACCACGAAACCGATGAGCGCGAGCGCTTCGGTGAAGGCGATTCCGAGGAACATCGTGGTGCGGACCATGCCGGCCGATTCGGGCTGGCGTGCCATCGATGAGATGGCGTTGCCGACGACAATGCCGATGCCTACGCCTGGGCCGACGGCTGCGAGGCCATAACCGAGGCCGGCACCGATGGCTTTGAGGCCGTTGAGCATTTCGTCGGCACCTATTTGTGCAAGAAAACTTAACACTGGTTTCTCCTTGTGGGTTGACTGGTTGGGTTGTTGTCGTTGATGATGTTGTTGCTGATGTCGTTGTTGTCGTTATAAAGGTCGTTGCTGATGTCGTTGTCGTTATAAACGTTTTTAGTGTTCAGGGTGCATGGCACCGCCGATGTAAACCGCGGTGAGGATCGTGAAGATGAATGCCTGCAGGAATGAGACGAGGATTTCGAAGCCGGTCATCAAGATGAGCATGACGAAGGGGAGGGCTGCGGCGACGTAGGCGGCGTCCCAGAGGGTGGCGGACAGGATTGCGAAGGTCACGAGCAGTAGGTGGCCGGCGACCATGTTCGCCCAGAGTCGGATTGCGAGAGAGAAGGGGCGCACCACGAAGGTGGAGACGAGTTCGATTGGGGTGACGATTAGGTATAGGGCTTTGGGGACGCCCGGCGGGAAGAGTGAGTTTTTGAGGTAGCCGAACAGGCCTTGGTGTTTGACGCCTAAGAAGTTGTAGATGGCCCAGACCAGCACGGCGAGGGTGATGGGCATTGCCATGCGGCTGTTGGCGGGGAATTGGATGAAGGGGATGACTTCGGTGATGTTGGAGAACAAGATGAAGAAGAACATCGTGGTGAGGAAGGGCAGGAACTTTTTGCCCTCGGGTCCGATGGTCTGCATGATTACGGACTCTTCGACGAAGTTGATGCCGGATTCGGCGACATGTTGGACGCCGGCGGGCACGAGCGTGGCGCGTTGGCGACCGGCCATGGCGAAGATCGCCATCGTGACGAGGGTTGAGGCGATGTAGATGAGGACGGTTTTGTTGATGGCGAAGACGGTGCCGTCGAACCAGATGGTGGGCCAGTCAAAGAGGTGACTGATTGGCGGGAACTCGAGGGCGAAGATGTTGACGGGGTTCACAGGCAGGCTCTGATGCTACGGGGTCTCTGTTGCTACGGGGTGACGGTGCCGGCGGGCACAGGGTCTGGTGTGGTTTTAGATTTGGGGGCGGTTTTGGGGGCGAGGCCTGGGTAGGCGAGCGACGCTGACACGTAACGGGTTTCGGTGATGAGCAAGCCGAGGTGGGTTACGAGCAGTGCTACGGCGAAGGGCAAGATGTCGACGCTGCCGCGGATTGGGACGATGACTGCGGTGAGCACGCCGAGGCGTAAGAGGAAGCCGGCCATGACCGTGCCCATTAGTGCTGTGCTTGCTTGATTTGGGCTTGCTTGATTTGGTCCGCCTATGCGTGCGCCGATTGTTATAGCGGCTGCGCCGATTCCGAAGTTGACGACGACGATGGCAAGAGCGAGTGCGACTGAGATGAGGCCGCTGACGCCCCAAAAGATGACGCCTATGGCGAGTAGCGGCATGGCAAATAGCCATGAGCGCTTTGCCATGTGGCGGGCGATGAATATTTCTGGGTCTTGTTCGGGGGTGCTCATTGGGTGGCGACCTTGTAGGTGGCGCGGCGCTCGGCTAGTGCTTGGTTCATTGACTTTTTGTAGTCGGAATAGAACTTGATTGCCTGATAGCCAAAGACGAACAGCACTAGTGCCAGGGTTATCCAAGGGAATGAACCGATGCGGCTGTCTAGGAACCAGCCGAAGAGTCCGAAGATCGCGGGTGTTGCGATCATCTCAAAGGCTTTGGCGAAGGCGTCGCCTGCGCCCTGCTTTAGCTTCTTGTCTTCGATGTTCTTTGGCATTGCGTTTTTTGGCATTGCGTTTTTTGGCATTGCGAATGCCTTGGCGAAGCGACTACCTCGCTGCTGACTTTTGTCGTCGTTGGTCACGCTTATTCGTCGGCGGCGCCGCGGGAGCGTTTGCGCTGTCCGTAACGTCGTTCGAAGCGTTCAACGCGGCCGGCGGTGTCGACGATTTGCATTGTGCCGGTGAAGAACGGGTGGCTGGCGCTTGAGATTTCGACCTTTGCCAGCGGGTAGGTGTTGCCGTCTTCCCATTCGACGGTGAGGTTGGTCGCAATCGTGGAGCGGGTCAAAAACGACACGTCAGCTGCCTGATCAGCGAACACGACCAGTCGATATTCAGGGTGGATATCGGACTTCATGAGAGTTCTTATTCTACGGGGCAAGTTTGGGATTGGCTCAGGGCTAGCGGGGAGATTTGGGCTGGTGTCGTGGGTTCGTGTGGGTGGTTAGCGGAGGAGGTCAGCGTTAGTTGACGTTGACTGCAGTTTGGCGAGAACGGCTTCGAGTGACTTGACGGTTGCGGTCGGGTCGGCGTCGTCGTCGGTAGTTGAAGCGGGGCTGGTGTTGGGGATTCCTGCTTGGGGGATTACTTCTGAACGGAACTTTTTGAGAGCGGTGACCTGGTCGTCGTCCAAGAAGTTGGCTTCATCATGTGAAATTGATGCGCCGAGGTCAATTGCGGGGTGAATTCCCAGCTCAGCGGCCCAGCGGTCGAGGTGGATTTCGGTGTTGGCGGTGCCGGTGAACTCTTCGGCGATGACATTGTCGATCGAGCGGCGGCGCAGCATCTGAAGCGGCGAGATGGCCAGGATCGTTGCGATCATGGTGATCGAGCCGGCACCGGAGGTGTTGCGGCCGGCGCTGAAGATTTTCTTGGGCATGTGGATGGCACCGGCGTCGATGTTGCCGTTGTAGGCACGGCTTGCGCCTGACAGCATCGAGTTGTACGACCGAGCGAGGGAGGTGAGACCGTCGACGACGACCACCAAGTCCTGGCCGGACTCAGCGAGGCGCTTGGCGCGGGCGATGGTCATCTCGGCGGTTTGGGTGTGTTCATCGGCGGGTTGATCAAACGAAGTGGTGGCGACCTCGCCGTTGTTGATTGCTGAGGAGAGTTCGGTGATTTCCTCGGGGCGCTGGTCTAAGAACAAGCCCATTACGTGGAGGTCGGGTTCGTTGGTTTCTATGGCTGAGATCATGGCGGCGAGCACTCGGGCGGTACCGGAGCGGCGGGGGGCGCGGATTAGGACTCGTTGACCGACGCCGATGGGTGCGAACAGGTCGATTAGGCGCCCTGTGGCGGCGGCGTTGTTGGTGCTGGTGTTGTTGCCATCGGTGGCGGCGAGGTCGGGGCATTCCAGAGATAGTTGCCGTGATGGATAGAGGGGTGCGAGGTCGTCGAAATGCGGGCGTTCGAGGTATTCGGCTGGGCCGTCGTTAATGGACTCGACTGCTAGGAGGGCGGGGTTTTTTTCGGCTCGGTTGGCTGGGCGGGACTTGCCGGCTAGGTGATCGCCTCGGCGTAAGCCGTATTTGCGAACCATTTTGACGGGGACATAGGCGTCGTTGCGATTGGGTAGGTAGCCGTCAACTCGTAGGAAGCCGTAGCCCTCGTCGCGGAGGTCGAGGCGGCCGCTGACGTCTACGGAGTCGCCTTCCCAGCTTTCGACTGGGTCGCGGTCGCGGTCACGGGTGCGACGCTTGCGGCGGCGGTTGCCTTCGTCGTCGTAGTCGTCGTTTGTGGTGTCGGTAGTGCCGTTGTCGTCGTTGGAAGCGGTGGCTCTGGCTTCACGTGACATTGCTC
>JAAXHB010000124.1 GCA_012271125.1 Actinomycetota bacterium
TTACCGGTGCGGCGCAAGTTAATTACTGTGCTGCGCTCTCCCCATCGGCATAAGGATTCGCGGGAGCAGTTTGAGGTGCGAATCCACAAGCGACTCCTAGACATTTTTGACGAGGAGGGATCCATCGTTAGAGACCTGGAAAGGTATATTCTCCCCCAGGGAATTGACATTGAAACGAAGTTAATGCGTGCATAAAAATGGTGATCCGAGCGATAATGGGACGAAAGGTCGGGATGACCCAGACTTTTACCAGTGACGGGGTGTTGCTGCCCGTCACGGTGGTGCGGATAACGCCGAGCGTGGTCGTGCGGGTTAAAACCCAGCAGCACGACGGTTACGATGCGGTGCAGCTGGGGTTTGAAGCAACAACCCGCACGCTACCACGGGCGGTTGCTGGTCAGTTCCAAACGGTTAAACAACCCCCGCACCGCTATTTGTATGAAGTGCGAGTGCCACCCCCCAGCAGTGCGACGGTGGGCACGACAATTAACGTTCAGGACGTTTTGACCCCCGGCATGCGAGTGGACGTGACGGGAACCAGTAAGGGTCGTGGGTTAACAGGGGTAATCAAAAAGGATCATCAGGCACGAGGACCAAAATCCCACGGGTCACATCACTACCGGCGGGTCGGGTCACGTGGTTCGATCGCCCCCAACCGGATTTTTAAGGGCAAAGCACTGCCGGGTCGCATGGGGCACTGGCGGGTGACAGTTCAGGGGTTGACAGTGGTGCAGATTAATCCGAAGCGACAGTTGTTGTTGCTGTTGGGAGCGGTGCCCGGCCGTCGTCACACGCGCTTGCTCATCAGCGCCACCCGCTTGTTTCGTGCTCGATCGCGACCAGCGGTGCAGTTGTTCAACCGTCAGACACCAGCACCCGTTTAACCACTATGACCCCCACAACAACCTGTTTCAACTTTGCTGACGGCACCCAGCGTTCGTTGCCGGTGCCAGCAATCATCTTTAGCGGTGAGTTACAGTCAGTACTCATGCACCACCTGGCGGTTGGTTACCAGGCTCAGCGACGACAATATACGCGGCAGGTGAAAAACCGCAGTCAAGTCCGTGGCGGTGGTCGCAAACCATGAAAGCAAAAGGGCACAGGACGCGCCCGTCAGGGTTCGATCCGGGCGCCGCAGTGACGGGGCGGTGCCGTGGTGTTTGGCCCCCAGGCGAACCAGCGTCCCCGGTTTAAGATCAACCGCCGGTGCTACCAGGCGGGGTTAAAAATGATTTTACGCGCAAAAGTCGTGCAACAAGAGTTATTCATGGGGGAACATCTGGTGTGTCCCAGCGGCAAAACTAAGGACGCCAAAGCGCTATTTGCCAAGCATCCCACGCCGTTGCTGAACACCACCACGCTGGTCATTAGCGATGACTGACCGTTGTTGCTGCGGCGGGCAACCGCTAATTTAGCCGGTTTGACCCTGACCACCGCCCGGTTAGTGCATCCCTACCAGTTATTAGCGCACCACATCGTCATTCTGACGCCGGCGGCCTGGCCGATTTTAGTTGCTCGCTGCCGTTAATCATGCACGTTACCACCATCATCCAAGAACCAGTCATGACGGAGAAGTCTTACGCCCGGCTCAGTCGCCCCGTTTACACCTTTCGGGTGCACCCGCAGGCCAATAAACACCAGATCAAGGTCGCCTTTAGCAAGATCTTCAACGTGCAAGTGGCACGGGTGCGTACGATTAATCACCGGGCACGACCAAAACGCGTGGGACGGTTCCGGGGCTGAACGGCGGTCACGAAAACGGCGATGATTGCTTTAAAACCCGGCTTTCGGTTAGACTTTCTGCACGAAGGGTTCCAGTCAGCAGTTCCGCGTCGTCCCCAGGCAGAACCACTAACCACCCAGCATGGCAGTTAAAATTTACAAACCCACCACTAGTAGTCGCCGCCGCATGAGTGGCATTGACTACCGACACCTGTCCGCGGTGCCGCCCCACCGCGCTCTCACCACCACCCTCGTGCGACGTAGTGGCCGCAACCATACCGGCAGGGTGACCGTTCGCCACCAAGGAGCGGGGCATAAGCGCCGTTACCGGGTGATTGATTTTAAACGAGCGGTGCGTGATGTGGTGGGGCGGGTGGCCACGATTGAATATGATCCGAACCGGAACAGTTTTATCTCCCTGGTCAAATATCAAAACGGTGCCCAACGCTATATCCTGCACTGTCGGTCGTTACGAGTGGGAGCGCAGGTGATAGCAGGAGCGCAGGTGCCACCGCAAACGGGCAACTGCTTACCACTAGGACAGATGCCCGAAGGCACGCTGGTGCACAACGTTGAGTTGCATCCCGGGCACGGCGGACAGTTAATGCGCAGTGCCGGTAGTTACGCCCAGATCGTGGGGCAGGACGAAAAGCACAAATACACCCTGGTGCGACTGAAGTCGGGGGAAGTGCGAAAGTTACTAGCCGCTTGTTACGCGACGGTGGGGGTGGTCAGCAATGAGGATTTTAACCTGGTGAAGTGAGGCAAGGCTGGTCGGAACCGCTGACGGGGCAAGCGACCAACCGTGCGGGGAGCAGCCATGAACCCCGCCGATCATCCCCACGGCGGGGGGAACGGCAAGGCACCAGTGGGGCATAAGTCCCCCCTCACC
>JAAXHB010000125.1:0-1081 GCA_012271125.1 Actinomycetota bacterium
CATGCCAACAAAACCACAACCCCCCATTCATTATACATGCAGCATAAAAGATCAAGAGGACCACACTCATATTTCACAACAAAATGCAGAAGTAGGCAACCACAGGAGATGCTTACATCATGACACACCAACTAAGCAACCCCCCAAATGTATATGCACAAGGTACACACAAAACAGCACAGGATATTTAAACATCAAGGGTAACACTAGGCACACACCCCATGACAGACACGCCCATACATTACTAACAACTCTAATATTCAATACATACAGCAGATGTCTACTTAAGTTTATCTACACAAGCAACACAACAGAGAAAATTTACAACACCAATGGTAACATTTAGCCACCACAGGACACGGCTACATCGCCACACGGCAACGAATTGACAACTCCACACTGGCACAAAATACATTCTGCAAACGGGATCAAGATTTAAGGTGACCACACCTACAATTCAAAACAACGAAATTTACATCAAACGTAACACGAGACAAGAGATGCCAAGCCAACAAAACCCATCTTACATGCACTACAACGTTGACCACACCAACAAAACAGAAGATTGCAAACATCAACGGTATCCCGTGGCAACCAGGACATACCTCATGCCGACAACATGACAAACTGCAATCCAGCAAAAGGCTACGACAAAGTTTATAGTAGTACTACAACCGTTAACCACAAAACAGAGATTATCATCAACACTTGGCAACCAGAGAACACACGTATATGTTGCCTCTGGCATAAAAGAAGTAATATGTTTATCATTGGGACCACACGCATAAATAATGCAAGAATTTCTTTGGAACCAAGCTTACAATCCACAATACACATTAAAAAAATCAAAAGTACCACTAGGCAGGCAGATAACACGCATAAATTGTAAAATTTGCCAACAAATCCAGACTACATGCTGCATAGCATAAATGTGGAGACCACACCCACAATCACAACACAGAGATTTAAGGTAACTCTTAGGAACAAGAAGACACTGATCCTTCCACAGACACGCCAACGGACGCCTAACAGCCAAACATTTCTAGGTTACGACTAAGTGGGGAACACACACACACAAATT
>JAAXHB010000125.1:1122-1389 GCA_012271125.1 Actinomycetota bacterium
TAAAATCAGAGATGAAGAAAATCAAGATTTAGGTTTACCACGGGGACCACACACACAAACAGGGAATTTACATCTTCATCGGCAACACCACAGAACATGATTACATAGCAACATGCCAACAAATTGGCAAACATCAAATGGCATTCTGCAAACGGGATCAAAATTTAAAGTAACCACGTCCAGAATTCAAAACACAAAAGAGATTTATAACATCAAATGTAACAAAAGCTACAACATGACTCGCCAACAAACCCAATCTTACATGCA
>JAAXHB010000126.1 GCA_012271125.1 Actinomycetota bacterium
CTCGTGCAAAGCGTCACTGATGTGCCCCTCGCCATCGACTCTTCGATCATGGACGCACTCGAAGCCGCCATTGCTGTCTACGACGGCAAGCCGCTGATCAATTCCGTCACCGGCGAGTCAGAGGTCATGGAGCGGGTGCTGCCAATCGTCGCCAAACACGGTGCTGCGGTGGTCGCCATTTGCAACGACGAAACCGGCATAAGCGAAGACCCCGACGTGCGCTTCGAAGTTGCCCGCACAATCGTCAACCGCGCCGCCGACCACGGCATTTCCAACAACGACGTGGTCGTCGATCCTTTGGTAATGCCTGTCGGGGCGATGGGCACCGCCGGCAAGCAGGTCTTTCATCTAGTTCGCCGCCTCAAAACTGAGCTGGACGTCAACACCACCTGTGGCGCTTCAAATGTCAGCTTCGGACTGCCAGCACGCAACCTGATTATCGGAACGTTTTTGGCGATGGCGATTTCGGCGGGGATGACATCTGCGATTATGAACCCGCTGCATTCTGAAGTCAAAAACGCGGTGATGGCTGCCAATGTGTTGGCAGGGCTGGATCGTGACTGCGCTGCTTGGATACAAGAACATCGTGACCCCACAGCACCTGGTGGAGCGCGAGGTGCTCAACGATCTAGACGTCGGCGTAGTGCCTAGTCGAATTGCTTGGCACCCGTCTAGTTATTCAGCTCACCTAGCTGCTACTCATAAAACCTGATCTGATGAGTGCTACGGCTGTTTTTACGCCCTCTGGCATCAAGGTCAGCACTGACGAAGTCACAGCTGACAGTATTTCTGACGACGGTTCCGACAACGGAACAGGTGTTGCTTCTAACCCGACTGTTTTAGACCTTGCCCGGGTCGGAGGAGTTGACCTTGACTCGGTATGTGGCGGACGTGGTATTTGTGGACGATGCCAGGTCACGGTCACCGACGGCGAGCTTGCCAAGTGGGGCATAGCTAGCCACCCTTCAGCACTTTCTGAGCCGGGGCCGACTGAGCTCAGCTACAAGGGACGCCGTGTTCTCGCTGATGGGGCACGCCTGGGCTGCCAAGCTCAAGTTCTCGCCGACGTAGTGATCGATGTGCCTGCGGCAAGTCAGGTGCATCGCCCAGTTGTGCGTAAGACCATCGACATGGGCGACGTTGAAACCGACCCGGTTGTGACACTTCACTATGTGGAGGTAGCTGCGAGCACTTTAGGTGATGAAACCGCCGACACTGACCGCATCGCTCAAGCATTAGCCACCGAATGGGGACTTGATGACGTGAGTTTCGAAACCACGCTCCTGCCTGAGATTGCCCCCGCGTTGGCCGAAGG
>JAAXHB010000127.1 GCA_012271125.1 Actinomycetota bacterium
GGTAGGGATGGGGGAAAGCGCATTCCACGGGCCTCAAATGTTTAACGAAGATCGTTACGTGGTTTCCCTATCTAGGAGGATACTAATCGAATATGCCATACAACCATGATGGGTTAGTCTCTAAAAGTGCTTTACCGCTTTGTTTTACTCGTGAAACCAGCTTTCAGCGTTTACAGCCATGACTGTGTCCTAGCCTAAATAACGACGGAAACAAATAGAATTAAACTATTTCTTCTTACTTTTAAAGCTGTTGTGTTTGGCGCCATTACCATGGCGGGTGCATTTTCTGTGAAATACGCTGGGGCTATGGTGCTACAGGTAAGAAGGAATACATCAAGAAAAAATCTATTTTATGATGTTCTGAGATGTACATACTTGCATCACCATCATTATCATCATCACAATCACCAACACCACCAACACCAAAATGTTCATCACCTTCACCACAACCATCAACATCATTGTCATCATCATCATCATCATTATCACAACCACCACCACCACAGGCGGATTTTCTGCTATTTTTAAAGAATTTGAAGTAAAATAAATAGTACCTATGTAGCTGCAAGTGTCCCACCTTCCCCCTTTCCGAATTCACTTGGATCCGCCCTGACCACTACTATGATCGTCACTATTACCACCACCACCATCATCATCATCACCACCAACACCGTCAACATCATCATCATCATCACCGTCATCATCATCATCATCATCATCACCACTGCCATCATCATCATCATCATCATCATCATCATCTACAGCCCCATGAGGCAGGATCACCAGTATCAGTATCATTGCCACTGTCAGTAGCCGCAGCATCAAAAGCATCCTTTGAAACCATGAAACTTAAGGGATCAGGAAAAGAACATTGTCTTCATGGGGTCCTAATTGGTATGCCCAAGCCTCGCAATCATCATTTTTGTTGTTACAGCTACCGTTTTTAACGTTAAGGTAGAACTGTAAAAAGAAGCCAACACATGTAAAGATATTATCCTGAGTGTATTGTTAGTATAGGTAATAGCATGATTTTAAGTGATATTTGGCGTAAATACCACG
>JAAXHB010000128.1 GCA_012271125.1 Actinomycetota bacterium
TTTGCGTGGGCGTTGTCAGAGGAGCAGCGTGAGATGTCTGACATAGTGCGGCTTGGTGCGGCAGGCTTGGCTCTAGGATCGGCGGTGGCGGCTTGGCTGGAGTTTGGGTTGCTGGCACGCAGGGTTCGTAAGCATGTGACCGGACTAGAAGTTGTGGCACCGCTGGCGCGGCTGGTGCCGTGTGTGGTTGTCGTGGCTGTTGTAGGACTTGTTGCCAAGGTTGCAATGGGGCCAGTGTCGTTGGGGTCAGCGTCGTTGTATGTGGAAGCTGTGGTGGTTCTAGCTGTGACAGTGTTGGCATATGTAGGTGCTGCCTACGTCTTTGGAATAGCCGAAGTGCGTCTGCTGGTTGATCCGCTACAAAAGGTTCTAAAAATCGGTCGCAAATAGGGAACTTTGCTAGTCAGTGAGTAGGACAAGGTCGTTTGCGTGAACCAGGATGTTTGGAGTGCTGACAGCTTCAGCTTTGAGGTCTTGAGGTATTTGGATTTCGCGACTGGGATGGCGAGCTAGGCCTTTGGCGAAAACATCACCGCTTTCGGTGATGATTTCAACAGGAGCGCCGGCATCGAAGTTGCCTTGAACAGACTTTGCGCCGACAGCTAGGAGTGATTTGCCGGCTTCGAGGGCTTTGCGGGCACCGTCATCGACAACGATTTGACCTTCGGCGCTGACCGCGAAGCCGATCCAGAGTTTGCGAGCTGACATGCGAATGGCACTTGCGGGAATAAAGGTGCCGATAGGTGCAGTAACTGATTGTTCTGAGGCGGATTGTTGGGCACTGAAGTGGGTGATGGCGTCTGGAAGGATGTTAGGACGGTCGGCGGCGGCAATCAGCGTTGTGACCCCTGAGCGGGATGCCACTCGAGCTGCAGTGAGCTTGGAAAGCATTCCACCGCTGCCGCGTTTGGTGCCGGCACTGTGACTGGTGTTGGCGATGCGGTCGTCGATGTCGGTGATTTCTTCGAGCAGGGCTGCGTCAGGATTGCGGCGAGGGTCATCTGTGTAGACGCCTGGAGTATCGGTCAGCAGCACCAGCAAATCGGCCTTGACGAGGTTGGCGACGAGTGCGGCGATACGGTCGTTGTCGCCCCAGCGGATTTCGTCGTCGGCAACGGCGTCGTTTTCGTTAACAACTGGGACTACGCCAAGCTCTAGCAGTCGTTGCAGGGTTGTGCCGGCATGGACGTACTGGGCGCGAATGACAAAGTCCAATGGCACAAGTAGAACTTGTCCAGCAACGAGGTCGTGGCGTTGTAGAACCTCTCGGTAGACGCCTATGAGTGCGCATTGACCGACTGTTGCAACTGCTTGAAGGGTTTGGCTGTCGGTGCGGTGACGTTCGTTTTCTAGCCCAAGTTCGGGTAAGCCGGCGGCGATGGCACCGCTGGTAACAATGACGACTTGATTTCCGGCTGCGCGCAGGGCGGCAACTTCAGCGCATAGTTTTTTTATGGGGGCACGGTCGATGGTGCCGGCTTCGTTGGTGATCGAAGACGTGCCGATTTTGGCAACGATCGTTAACGGAGTGCTAGTCATTTTGAGCTAACACTAGATGCCAAGAAACATGAACTTAGAAACATCAATTTAGAAATATGGAACTTAGTTGTCGGGTTCATATTCAAACTCAAAGTCTCCCACTCGCACAATGTCGCCGCTTGCGGCACCTGCGCGAGCGAGAACCTTGTTAGCCCCGAGCGAGTCAAGACGGTTTAAGGCGTAGGTAAGTGCTTCGGGGTTGGTCATGTCGCTAAGCAAGACGGCTCGCAAAGCGGCACGACCTTCAAGACGCCAGAAGCCTTGCCCTTCAAACTGCGCGGTCAGTTCATCGGATACGGGGCGATGAATGACCTCTACAGGAACATGTGACTCGGCACTGCGTGCTTTTTGCACCAAAGAGGTGAGATCGCGCATTGTTTCAGTGATGCCTTGACCGGTGACGGCTGAAACTCGGTGACGTATTGACTCTGGCATGGACTTATCGGATACAGAGTCCATGGGTGAAGTATCTGCCATACCATCTGCCATGTCGGAGCGGCTGGCGACGACAAGGCGTGGGCGTTCAAGCAGCTCTGGGCGATATCTGTCAAGTTCGGTTAGCAACACTTCATGTTGTTCTACGGGTGAGGTTTCGCACCAGTCGCTGATGTCTATGAGTATCAGCAGGACTCTGGCACGTTCGGTGTGGCGCAAAAAGCGATGTCCGAGACCTTTGCCGTCGGCAGCACCGGAAATAAGGCCTGGAATGTCGGCGAGGACGAGCTCGGTCATGTCGTCAATACGGGCAACGCCAAGGTTGGGTTCGAGCGTTGTGAATGGGTAGTCGGCGATCTTGGGTTTGGCTGCTGACACTCGGCTTATAAAGGTGGACTTGCCGACATTTGGGAAACCGATTATGGCGACATCTGCCATGAGCTTGAGTTCAAGGCGCAGCCAGCGTTGTTCACCATGTTCGCCTTGTTCACAAAAACTTGGTGCCTTGCGCATTCGCGAAACGAAATGAGCGTTGCCTCTGCCGCCGAGACCTGCTCGGGCAGCGAGCCAGCGGCTGCCATTGGTATCAAGATCGACAAGTTGGGCAGATGCATGGTCAAAGTGTGATGAGTTAGAGAACGAAGTCTCTGACTCGTTGCTGGCAGTGTTGGGATGTTCTGCCACGGTTGTGCCTACGGGCACTTTCACCTCCAGATCGGCACCTCGTGCTCCGTGACGGTCTGAGCCTCCGCCATGGCGTCCGTTTTCGGCTCGACGATGAGGATGGTCTCGAAAGGCGAGAAGAGATGCGACATTGTTGTCGGCTACTAGCCATACATCGCCACCGTTGCCACCGTTACCGCCGTTGGCACCGCCGCGATCTACGTGTGCTTCGCGGCGAAACGCCACACAGCCGGCACCTCCGTCACCGGCGCTGACATGGAGGTTGCATTCGTCCACAAATTGAGACATGGGACAGGCAGGGTGGGCGGCTAATGCCGCTTAGGTGTTGCTAGGAAAAACTAAGCGGTGACTACGTCGACGAGTTTGCGGCCTCGACGGGCACCGAACTTGACGACCCCGTCTGCGGTGGCAAACAAGGTGTCGTCGCCGCCTCGACCAACATTGTGGCCTGGGTGAAACTTTGTGCCACGTTGGCGGACGATGATCGCTCCGGCATGCACTTTGCCGCCGTCATAAACCTTTACGCCGAGACGCTGGGCGTTTGAATCGCGGCCATTTCGTGTGGAGCCGCCTCCCTTTGTCTTGGACATGAGCTACTCCTTGGAATCCTAGACAGAATCTTTTTCAGAATCTTTGGCTGATTTTGAAGATGTCGGCTTGGTGGCTGAAGCCTTGGTCGTCTTAGAACTTGTTGATTTAGCGGCAGAGGCTTTCGTGGTGGTCTTGGCAGTGGAAGCCTTTGGCTTAGCGGTTGAAGTCTTAGTCGAAGTTTTTGCCGTTGAGGTTTTTGCAGGCGAAGTTTTTGCCGTTGAAGTTTTTGCAGGCGAGGTCTTGGTGGGCTTGTCTGTGGTCTTGTCAGCGGCTTTTGCCGAGGTTGACTTAGGTGCCTTGATTGCGGTGATTTCAATTGTTGCCAAGGTTTGGCGATGTCCCCAGCGACGGCGCTGGTTGGACTTGTTCTTGTATTTGAAACCATGGATTTTCTTGCCGCGATGCTCATCTTGGATGATGGCGTCAATCGATACAGAAGCAAGTTCTGAGGGCTTTGACAAGATGCGCTTTCCGTCTACGAGAAGCACAGGACGCAGGCTTACAGAGTCGCCGGGATCGCCAAGGCGTTCAACCTCAAGAGTCTCACCTTCGCTTACGCGGTATTGCTTACCGCCGGTTTGTACTACTGCGTACATGGCTGTTAAGGCTACAGGGCAGCCAGTAGCGACTCGATGCCATCATCATCCTTGTTGGCACCATCTTTGGCATCATCAGTGCCGGCATCACTGCCGACGCTCGTGGTGTCGGCAGCGTCATCATCATCGCCTGCATCATCACCGTCGTCATCGTCATCGTCGTTCCAATGCTCTAAAGGTTCATCTACGAGATCGTCAAGAAGGTATTTGCCTTGGCCTTCACATTGATCACAGACTTCCGACAAGGACTCCAGCAAACCTTCGCCGATCCGTTTACGGGTCATTTGCACGAGGCACAAGCTGCTCATATCAAAAACCTGAGTGCGGGTCTTGTCACGTGACAGCGCGTTGCGGAACGTCGAAACGACCTTGTCTCGATCCGAGAGCGACACCATGTCAACAAAATCGACCACGATTATTCCGCCGATGTCACGCAAGCGCAGTTGGCGAGCCAGTTCTTCGGCGGCTTCGAGGTTGTTTTTTAGGATGGTTTCTTCCAAGTTGGTGGTGCCGACATTGCGTGCTGTGTTCACGTCAACAACGGTGAGCGCTTCGGTGTGTTCGATTATGAGAGAACCACCGCCCGGCAGCCAGACCTTGGGACTGAGTGCCTTGCGCAGCTGTTCCACCACGAAGTAGCGCTCAAAAAGCGGAAGGTCTTCCTTTGCTCGGTCGTAGTACTCAAGCCGGTCAGCTAGCGGCGAGATGATCGAGTTGACATAGTCGGAGGTCTCCTCATACAGCTGGCGGTCATCGATCACCACCCGGCGGAAATCGCTGGTGAGCTCCTCTCGAAGCAAGCGCAAAGTGGTTTCCGGTTCTCGGTAGATCATCGCAGGCGCATCTGAGCGCTTAGCGAGCTTGTCGATGTCGTCCCATTGGCTGACAAGGCGGGAAACGTCTCGATTGATTTCCTCAGCAGTAACGCCTTCGGCTGCGGTACGCAAGATCACGCCGAACCCGTCGGGGCGAACACGGTCCACGATGTTCTTGAGTCGGCGGCGTTCACGGTCGGGAAGACGTTTGGAAATGCCGACACCCTTGGCGTTGGGGATAAGCACTACGAAACGACCGGCGAGAGCGACTTCTTGGGTAAGGCGTGCACCTTTTTCACCGATTGGATTTTTGGTTACCTGACAGATGACCTGCTGACCGGCGGTGACCATGTCTTCTATACGGGGGCGGTCTTTGCGGGTGAGTGTGCCGAGCTCAATTTCGGCGTGACGGATGTCGCCTCTGTAAATGACTGCGTTTTTAGGGGTGCCGATGTCCACAAAGGCGGTTTCCATGCCGGGCAAGACGTTGGTGACACGCCCGAGGTAGACGTTGCCGTATATCTCGTTGATGTCATCGGCAGAGCGTGAGGCGTAGTACTCCAGTAGGCGTCTTCCCTCAAGGATGGCTATGTGGGTGGCTTGACTGCCGACATGGACATACATGCTGTATCTGCCGACAGGCTTGCCACGGCGGGTTCTACCTCGACGCTTGGTCATTGCCTTTTCGTCTAGTTCAACTGGATCATCGCTAGTGACAGCTTCAATCGGCTCATTTGAATCGCGTCTGGAACGACCACGACGACGTCGGCGATAGCGCGACTGAGAGTCGGTGTCTAGCGCGGTGCGATTGTTGTCGCTGTTGTCGTCGCGGTTGTTGTCGTTACTGGCACGGCGATCATTGTGGTTGTTCCCGCGGCTGTTGTTGTCGTGCCTGTTGTTGTTGTGATTGTTGTTGGGAGCGGGTCGTGTGTCGCCGATTCTTGGTTTACGGGAGCGACGGCCCGCTTCTTGGCCCGAGCTGGCGCTCGACCGAGTTGTCTTGTCCATTGGATGCTTCCTTTGAATGCTTGTCGGAGAGCGCGGTAGTGCTCCCCGAGTGAGCAACAGGTGGTTCAGTGCCTGTTGCAGTCCATTGATTGAGGCGTCGGATACACACTGCCTCCACTGGTGTATCCAGGCACGCCAGGAGATCGCTGGGACGTATTGCCCGTGGCTTTGTAGCCAATTGTGCTACAAGCGTCACCGAATCAGGCAATTCCGGCGTATGGGTGCCGGTGTCGGCGATCTCTACGGATATGACGCCGGGGCGGATGTCGTCTTGGACGTCTCGCCCCTTGTGTGTGCGAGATACCAGCAGCGATTCAGCTTCCATAGCGGTGTTTAGCGCCGCTTGCAAGGTGCTGGCGTCGGTGCCGCTGGTTTCGATTTTCCAGGTGCAGCTCGTGATTGTTTCTTGAAGCGATGGCTCTTTGGGGTCAATGATGTTGACGTTTAGGACGTCAATGCCGACGGGGAGAGCTGCGCTGAGTGTGGCTGCAAGTGTGGTTAGGTCAATAGTTGAGTTGTTGATGGTGACATCTAGGTATTCGGCGTTGGATTCATAGCAGGTTGGCAGTGCCAAGCCGAAAGAGATTCGGGGTCGCGGGGAATAGCCCTGTGTGTAAGCGACAGGGAGCTCGGCGCGGCGCAGAGCTCGTTCCCACATGCGCGCGGTGTCGCGATGTGAGGTGAAGCGGATTTTGCCGAGTTTGCAGTATTTGATCCGCAAGGTTTGGGATTTCGTTGTCGTCATTAGCTATACCCCTACCGGTACCCGCACTTGGCGGGACAGTTCGACGGGTACGGGTTGTGGCTGACCTGTGCCTTGGCTGCCGCCTGCTGGTGGCACTGCAGAGGCGACGACATGTTCGATGCCGTAGCCGGTGCAGGCACCGCAGTCATAGCAGGGGGTCCAGCGGCAGTCTTCTAGGCCGACTTCTTCGAGGGCGTCTCGCCAGTCTTGCCACAAGAAGTCTGAGTGAAGTCCTGCTGAGAGGTGATCCCAGGGGAAGACCTCGTCTTGGGTGCGATGGCGGTGCGTGTAGGCGTCGATATCGAGGCCACAAGCTGACATGGCTTCAACCCAGAGGTCGTAGTTGAAGTGCTCTGACCATTCTTGGAATGTGCCGCCACGTCGCCATACGTATTCGATGACTGCGCCGAGGCGTCGGTCACCACGGCTTGCGATGCCTTCCACCAGGGTGGCTTTGGGGTCGTGCCATTTAAGTTGCACGCCTTTGGAACGGCGTAGGTCGTCGCGAAGCAAGCCGATTTTGCGTTGCAGTTCGGTGACGGTGTTTTGGCCGAACCATTGAAACGGAGTGAAGGGTTTGGGCACGAATCCGCCGACCGACACTGTTACCGACGGGGAGCGCAGGTAGCTACGGCCCATGTCGACGCAGTTTCGTGCTAATTCGGCGATGCCTCCTGTGTCGACGTCGGTTTCGGTGGGTAGCCCGGTGAGGAAGTAGAGCTTGACTCGCCGCCAACCTTTGGAATACGCCGAGCCGACAGCGGCGTATAGGTCGTCGTCGCTGATGAGTTTGTTGATGACTTGGCGCATGCGCCAGGTGCCGGCTTCTGGAGCGAAGGTCAAGCCGCTGCGTCGGGCACGTTGCAGTTCAGCGGCGATACCGACTGTGAAGGCGTCAACGCGCAGGCTTGGCAGCGACACTGAGACTTGGCCGCAGCCGGCGTCGCTGACTGTTTCGGCGACCACCTTTTCAATGCCGCTGAAATCAGCTGTGCTGAGCGAAGTGAGAGCTACCTGGTCATATCCAGTGCGGCGCAAGCCTTCCTGCACCATGGTGCGTACCTGATCAGCGGGTCGTTCACGCACAGGACGGGTGATCATGCCGGCTTGGCAGAAGCGACAACCGCGGGTGCAGCCACGGAAGACCTCGACGTTGAGGCGGTCATGAACGACCTCGGTGAGAGGCACAAGTTGGTTTTTGGGATATGGCCATTGACCGAGATCGGCAATCGTGCGCTTTTCGACCTGAGCTGGAATATCGGCATATTTGGGGGTGACTGCGTTGACGAGTCCATCTGTGGTATAGGAGACCTCATACATAGATGGGACATATACGCCGGGGATTTGGGCAAGTTCGCGCAGCAGCTGGTGACGAGTGCTGTTGAGCTTGTGACGGCGGACAACGTCGGTGATTTCGGTGACGACTTCCTCGCCGTCGCCTAAAACGACGAAGTCAAGAAAATCTACCAGCGGTTCAGGGTTGTAGGTGCAGTGACCGCCGGCAGCGATTAGCGGGTCGGTTTCTTGACGATTTTCGGCGCGGATTTCGACGCCGGCAAGGTCAATGCAGTTCAAGAGGTTGGTATATGTGAGTTCAGCTGAAAGATTGAACGCCAAAATGTCAAAATCTCGAGCTGAGCGGTGAGTGTCGACAGAAAACAACGGCATGGCCTTCGTGCGCATTCGTGCTTCGAGGTCTCCCCAGGGGGCATAAGTTCGCTCAGCAGCAGCATGAGGGTTTTCGTTGATGATCTCATAGAGAATCTGAAGGCCTTGGTTAGGTAGGCCGATTTCGTAAGTATCGGGATAGGCAAGGAGCCACCGGACTAGATGCTCGCCGGTTTTTGGCAGCGTCATGCCGTCTTCGTTGCCTATGTAGCGAGCGGGTTTGGACACTTGCGGGAGCAGCGGTTCAAGCTGTGTCCATAGGTCGCTCATTGCTTAAGTGTAATTGACCTTTGGGCTGCGGACGCGGGGATGCTAGTCACATGCTGCCACGCCATCACTATTGGGAAAACAGGCACTATTGGAAAAACAGGCACTATCGGGAAAACAGGCACTATCGGAAAAACAGTGAGTTGGACTGGCGAAGTTAAATGCCAACTTACATTATTGAAATCTTGAGCTGGCGACGAAAAGCGCCAACGAATGGAGACAAGCAGGGGTAGCTAGTTGATGGCGAGGCGGCGGCGGTATACGCCGGCGACGATGCCGAGCGCTGCTAGAGACGTCAACATAGATGACCCGCCGTAGGAGACCAGCGGCAAAGGGATACCTGTGACTGGCATCATCCCCATGGTCATGCCAACGGCTTGAAACATCTGAAACAAGAACATGGCGAGGATGCCAACGCACATGAGCCGGTCAAAAGAGTCGCCAGCTGTGGCGGCTGTGCGCCAGATCCGAAAGAGCATGACCACATACAGTCCGAGCAGCAGTCCGGCACCGCGCAGTCCTAATTCTTCACCGGCAACGGTGAAAATGAAGTCGGTTTGTTGGGCAGGCACTAGCTGAGAGCGGGTTTGGGTGCCGTTGAAGAGTCCTTGTCCGGTGATGCCACCGTTACCGATAGCGATTTGAGCTTGCTCAGCGTTGTAGGCGTAGGCAGCAGCTTGTTCGTCGACTTGTTCGGGAGCGAATAAGAACACAGTTAGTCGAGCTTGCTGGTAACCCTCAAGAATTTCTGAACGGAAGACGCCGACGATTGCGGTGGCGGCTACCAGCGCTAGTAGCACGATCATGCGTGTGCGCACTCCGCTGGTGACGACCATTGCGAAGGCAATGACGACATAGACGAGCATGGTTCCAAGGTCTGGCTGTAGCAACACCAGAGCAATCGGGGTTAAGCAGATGCCGATTGCGGCTGCGAGGCGGGTGCGGGTGACCTCGGCGTTGCGTGCCGGTGACAACAGCCACGCCATGCCGATTATCGTGACCAGTTTTGCTGGTTCAGAAGGCTGGAATCGGAAGCTGCCGAGCTCAAACCAGCCACGTGTTCCGCTTACCTCTACGCCGATGATTGCGACTATTACTAATGCGATGAGAACGCCGGCGTAGGTGCCTGGCCAGAGTTTGCCGATGAGTTCGGCGGGCATCCAGGCAGCTACAGATGCCAAGACAACTCCAGCACAGACAAACAGTGCTTGTCGGTTCAAAAAGTCTGTGTTGGTTGGCTGAAACGGGTCAAGGTCGCCGCGGGTGGCGGAGTACACGAGGACAACGCCGAAGACGGCAACGGCGATAGCAGCAACTGTTATAAAGGGGTCAAATTGTTCCCACCAGTTGTGACGCTGCTCCCCTATCGTCTCACGTTGAGGCAACTCAGAGGCGATACTTGTTTGACCAGAGCTTGTTTGCCTAGGGCTTGTTAGACCAGAGCTTGCTTGACCAGAGCTGGTTAGATCGGTCATAGCAGGGCTGCCATTCCTTGTTCTTCAACAGCAGCTTCTGAACCGACAATTTCTAGGCATTCATCGGAAAGCTCAGGCTTAGGTACTGAAATTGGATTGCCGTCGGCGTCAATTTTGATGACGCCTATGCGGACGCCTTCTAGCCATGACACAAGAACTCGC